>JAOUKG010000893.1 GCA_029882725.1 Cyclobacteriaceae bacterium | reverse complement strand
CCTATTACTCCAATCGCCTCCAGTAAAGCACTAATAATCATTAGCCATTTATACCCATATCTATCGGCTATGGGACCAAATAATAATGATCCACTCAATATACCAACCGGTAATAAGGAAGTCAATACTCCCGCCGCTATACTCCCCATTTCAAACTTATTCATCAGCTCGGGAAGTAGCGACCCTATGGTAATCATCACCATTCCAAAACTCAGCATGCCAAAACAAGCAGCAACAAAAACCTTTTTAAATGAATAGTTCATTATTTATAATCATTGTTTAAGGCTAAATATCCGGCTCCAATCAATCCTGTATCGACACCTAACTGGGAATCAGTAAATTTAACATTCTGAATACTTATTGGTTGAGCCCATTTTTTGGCCTCCTCATATATATTTGGGATGAATTTTATAGCCGGACCAAAAATACCTCCCCCAAAAATAATCATTTCAGGATTTAATAAACTCACTAAGTTGGCCGAAGCCATACCCCAATATTGAATAGCATTTTTAATTACCTCAACAGCAACAGGATCCCTCATACTATAGGCTCCAAAAATATCCTCACCGGAAAGCCTCTCTTTATTTAGATATTTGCTTGGTATTCCCGATGCTATCAATTCTTTTACCATTTTAACTAAACCATACCCTGAAGCATGCGTTTCAAAACAACCACGTTCATCATACTTATTCTCATAAGGTGCTGTTAAAGCCATCCACCCTATTGCTCCCGAAATATCATTTACTCCCCTGATTATCCGGCCATTTGTCATGATACCAGCACCAATACCAGTACCTACTGTAATAAAAATTGAATTATCAACACCTTTCGCCTTCCCAACCCAGTGTTCTCCCAATAAATGACAAACCCTATCACTTTCAATTTTTACATAAACAGAACTATTTTTGGTACCCAACCCCTTTTTTATCTGTTCCACCACAGGAAAATCTTCCCAACCTGCAATATTTGGAACCCAAACGGTTCCTGTATTTTTATATACAATTCCAGGAATTGATAATCCAATACTTTCAACCTGCTCTCCAAGTTCACCCGCCTTTTTTATAAGCACCTTAGCTACAATGGTTAAAAGCTCACCGGCGATTTTACCTGAGGCTCCATTAAGAAATATCTTTTCCTGAAAAATTATCTCACCCCCTTTAGTAAATAAAGCAAATGCAATTTTTGTAGCTCCAAGGTCTATCCCTGCAATTATCATAGGTACGTATTAAGATTCCAATTCTGCGTCCTCTGCTCCGTGCACAAGACGTTTTAATGGTTTGAGAAATAATAAAACAAGAATCCCAAATAAGAAAGTGAAAATAACAAGACCTACAAAACTTTCAAATTCACCTGCCGTAGAGGAGTACTCCCCTACCAATCCTGCCACTTTATTACCTAATCCTGTGGCTGCAAAATAAACTCCCATCATTACAGAAACATATTTCACCGGAGCTACCTTCGTAATAAAGGATAGTGCAACCGGGGATGCACATAACTCTCCTATAGTATGAAACAGATAAGCAAGCACTAGCCACATCATAGCTGAACTTCCATTATTTGAATATTGCACTGAGGCTATGGCCATAAATACAAAACCCAATCCCATGATAATAACACCCGTTGCCATTTTAAATATGGAAGAATACTCCTTGCCTATTTTTTTCCACCACACCCAAAAAGCCGCAACAGCTGTACCTAATGTAATAATATAAAACGAGTTTACAGACTGAAACCAGGCAGCAGGCACCTCAAAATTCAGCCATTCTATAAACCTGTTTGTTTTTTCTTCTGCGTATAAATTCATTAAACCTCCTGCTTGTTCAAATGCGCCCCAGAAAACTATTACTATTAGAAATGAAAGTAATAAAACTACAAACCGATCTTTTTCAATTGCATCTACATCACGATAAATCATCATCATAATACCAGTAACTAATGATAAAAATATCCCTAAAGCTGAATATGCATATATTTCTCCACCAGAAGCATAGCGAACAGATAGCAGTATACTTAGT
>JAOUKG010000892.1 GCA_029882725.1 Cyclobacteriaceae bacterium | reverse complement strand
GGTAGGGCTTCCGGAACGGTAATCTATAGCTACGCCGTGAACGGTACTGAATTGGTGATCTTCGTTTCCCCCACCACCAAACTTTCTGATAAATTTACCCTGGCTGTCGAATTGTAGAATGTATTGAGAACCATACCCATCGGCCACATATATATCTCCGTTGGGACCAACCGCTGTTTCTGTAGGCCTGTAGGCCATGTCTTCCTCGTAGATTCCTTCTTTTTTAGGATCGGGTAGGTTCATTAAGATCTTCCCAGATATTGAAGTTTTAGCTACTTTACCCTCATTAGGATCACAGATAAAAAGCCTGTCTTCGCCACCTTCGTCCCAAATTGTTAAACCATGTCCACCGGGCCATTGATTTCCCCAGGTTTCTAACAGTTTGCCAGACCGGTCATAAACCAGTATGTTGTTTTTAATCTCATCGGTGATCATGATTAAACGGCCCTTGCTATCCGTTACCATTTCGTGACAATTGTTAACGGGTGTAGTGGCTGGATTGAGATTTCCCCAAGCGGTATTTACCCGATATTTGAATTTCCCATGACCTATTATTTCTCCCTCGGGTTGGGAAGATTGTTTCCAATATGTAAATGCTGGTGAAGGTAAAGTGCCACCCGCAAGAGCGACTATAGAAATTTTTTTAATCGTGTTCCTGCGCGAATTATCCATGCTTAATAAATTAAATGATTACGGTAATTTATTAATAATTTGGTTGGTACGCAACACTATGTAGAGGGTACTATGTAAGTGGTAGATATTTAGGCTAAATGAAAGAAATTTCTTTATACTTCACGAAATACATAAAACATCTCCGTAGCTATTTGGGTCGATCTTCTTTCATATTTCCTTTTTTCTAAAGAGGTGTTGTCGTAAATTTTTGGATCTTCGTAATATAAGGGGATGCCAATTTCTGCTTCGGGTACGTAAGGGCAAGATTCTCCGGCATCAGAACAAGTCATAATTGCAGCAAATTTTCTTTTTTTGTTTACAGAGTCATCAAAAAGTTTGCTATACATTTTTAAACCCGGATTTACCCGATCAAATTTAACTGTATAGATGGGGTTTGAATTACCCTCTGATTCAATTTCAAATCCTACTTTTTTAAGTGCGGCCACTGCACGCGGATTAAATTCAGTGACTTCCACTCCTCCCGAAAGTGCATTGATTTTAATATTGTAGTAATCGGCAGCCGTTGCTGCCCAAATTTGTGCAAACTGACTTCTTCTGCTGTTATGCGTGCAAATAAAATTCAGATTTACGGGTAAGATCTTATGTCTTTCCTGAATATAATGAACCAAAACATCAAGGATACCCTTTCTGTCTTCTGGTATTTCATCAAAATTGAGTCCTTTAACGAATTTTCTTAAGTCGGAAAACATAGTTGCTGGTTAAATTTGGGTCATTAATAAATGGTAATTACTGCTGGTTATTCAGGGCAATTTCCTACAAAAAATTCAAAGTAGCTAACTTATAATTGAGTTGTCTATAAAATAAAATATACGGTTATAAATAAATATTTTTGGTGGCCAACATCACCGTTACGAACCTTTCGAAGGTTTGGAACCTTCGAAAGGTTTCGTAAAGTTCGGAAATTATAGACAAAACACCCGTTTTTAAACGTTTATATCCGTTTCAGTTTAATATTTATATACAGATAAATATATTGTTTGATGGAAATACAATACGTTAAAATTATTCTTTCAGAAGGGAATTACCCGTTTTAATAACCGACTTATATTAAAGAGCTTTAATTAAGGGGTATCAAGATTTAGTTACTCGGAACTGTCCCGAAGATGTCAAAAAAATAGGGTAAAAAGCATAAAGACAAATCCATATACTCTTTACCCTAAAACAATAATTTATCAATTATCAATTATCAATTATCAATTATCAATTATCAATTATCAATTATCTAAGTACGCATCAGAATGAACTTTGGCAACCGCTCTTCCTGAAGGGTCGTTCATGTTTTTAAATGACTCATCCCATGCCAAAGCTTCAGCCGTGCTACAAGCAA
>JAOUKG010000891.1 GCA_029882725.1 Cyclobacteriaceae bacterium | reverse complement strand
GAAATATGAAGATGAGAAATCAATCGATGATCATCGTAAAAACCCATTGAAAGGTCTAAAAATCATCATCGTTGTGTTTGTTGTTATTTCTGGACTATTGTATTTATCCGGAAATGTAGGAATGGGCAATTTCACCATTTTTATCTTGTTACTAATGGTTTTCAACAGACTTTATTTACGCAAGGTAGTGTACAAGTTTAATGAAGGCTTACTACCTAAGTTAATGAATGGTTATGAAAAAATACTGGAATGGTCGTTGAAGAGATACAGACCTATAGGAATCATGGTCGGTCTTGTAGTCCTGTTTGTAGTTACCATTATGATAACCATTTGGCGAAGTCCAAAGCTTGAATTTTTCCCTCAGGGCGAGCCCAATTTCATATATACTTATATGCAACTACCGGTGGGCACGGATATAAAAATGACTGATTCACTCACAAGAGTTATTGAAGGGAGGATACGCAAGGTGTTGGGAGAGGATAATCCTATAGTAGAATCTATAGTTGCAAATGTAGGAGTAGGTGCCGGAGACCCTATGGACCAAAGTAGAAATGCTACACCCAACAAAGGAAAAGTAGCCGTAGCTTTTGTAGAATATTCTGAAAGGGAGGGTAAATCAACGTCTGAATTTCTGGAGAAAATACGGAATGAAGTACAGAGCATTCCCGGTGCTGAAATTTCAGTGGTACAGGAGAGAATGGGGCCTCCAACTGGAAAACCTGTAAATATTGAAGTAAGTAGCGATGATATTTCCCAACTTATATCGGTTTCATCAAATTTAAAGCGCTTTTTAGACAGCTTAAACATTCCGGGTATTGAGGAATTAAAATCTGATTTTGAGTTAAGCAACCCTGAAATTGTAGTAAATATAGACAGGGATAAAGCACTTAGGGAGGGGATTTCCACAGCGCAAATTGCCATGGGGATACGTAATGGTGTATTCGGAGCCGAAATATCTTCCTATCGCGATGGCGAAAATGAGTACCCGATCATTTTAAGATACTCAGAAGAAGTACGTAACAATGTAGATGCATTATTAAGTTCTCGAATTACCTACAGAGATATGAATTCCGGGGGTAGAATTAGGAGTATTCCCTTGTCAACATTGGCAAGCGTTGAGTATTCCACTACATATGGAGGTATTAAAAGAAAAGAGTTGCAAAGGGTAATTACTATTTCCTCGAATATTTTGACTGGCTTTACTCCAGATGAGGTAAATAAAAAGATGGAAAAGGCAATGTTGAGCTTTAATATGCCAGAAGGAGCCTCGGTTAAATTAACCGGTGAAACAGAAGATCAGAAAGAATCGATGGTGTTTTTACAGGGTGCTTTTGGAGTTTCTTTCCTTTTGATATTCCTAATTCTTGTAATGCAGTTTAACTCACTTAGTAAGCCTTTAATTATTCTTAGTGAAGTTGTTTTTTCTATAATTGGTGTATTCCTTGGGTTTTCAATATTTGGTATGAACATTTCTATTGTAATGACGGGTTTTGGAATAGTAGGCCTTGGAGGAATTGTGGTGAAAAATGGAATCCTGTTAGTGGAATTTATGGACGAAATGCAATTACGTGGCAAGAGTTTATTAGAAGCGATTGTATTAGGAGGTAAACTTCGGTTAAAGCCCGTTTTATTAACAGCTGTATCGACAGTATTGGGCTTACTTGCAATGGCTGTGGGGTTCAATATTAATTTTGTAACCCTGTTTACTGATTTTTCTCCCAATATCTTTTTTGGTGGTGATAATGTACGGTTTTTTGGCCCTCTTTCATGGACCATCATATTTGGTCTTACTTTTTCAACCTTTTTAACATTGGTGGTACTTCCGGTAATGTATTTTCTTTTGTATAAAACCAAAGAGAAATGGGCATTGCTCATTAAATCAGAACCTTCAGAAGCTACAGTCTGATAAATCTGTGCAGCGAAAGGGAAAAGATTATTTAATTTTGTCCTTTTTCTTTCGCTGTACATCCAATGTTTTGCGAATTTTATCGAGACTGATAATAGAATTGTCTAATTCATTGT
>JAOUKG010000890.1 GCA_029882725.1 Cyclobacteriaceae bacterium | reverse complement strand
TTATAAGTGTTCATGGTATGGTTGGTGGTTTAATTCAATTAGTCAAAAATATTAAGGAATGAGGATTTTTCCTTAATAAAAGTATTATAATTTCTGCCTTTTGGTCAATGTAGGGTAGGTAAGAATATGACCCCAATGATCTTGTTATAAACCCATCAAATAATTAAGACAATTTAGAAGTATATTCACTCATGTTTGAAAACGATTAAATTAAATTAGTATGAACCGAGTTTTTTGATTATTATTTCAGTTAAATAGAAATTCACTTGTAGAGTGAATCTATCTTTTTAGCAGCTATGAGAACCGAAAAGCCATTTTTAATAGATCTATCTAGCGGAGATACTGTCTCTGTAGTGTTGAATATTGAGGATGAAGTAACTGATATTAAGTTTCTAAATAGTGTAATTGAAAAAAAAGAGTATCAGAATTACTTAACAAGAAAAAGCGTTGAATTATTTCCCAAAGAATTAATAACTGCTCTGAAAGACTTCAGGAAATCCCTTCCGGATCAACCTCAAACATCTGTGTTTCTACCTGTTTGTTACAAAGAGGAGGTGAGTTTTCTGAATGTTTATTTTGAATCGATCCATATAGGAAATGGTCAATTTATCACAATGATCAAAATAGATTCTGAGAGGAATGAGTTCCTGAATGATGCTTGTCTTTTGAATACAGAAGGGATTGTATTGTGGTCTAATGAAACGTTATCAAACAACTTAGGGGTTTCAAGAAATGATTTGACGGGGAAAAACATTTTCCATGATTTTGATACAGATTATTATATCTGTAATGTGAGAGGGGTTGAAAAATCATTAAGTACTAGGTCATTTTGCACTTTTAAAATAAATCTACAGAATGGCAGGGTCTTGGAACATCACCTGCTGCCCTCATTTGATGATAATAACGAGTTAACCAGAATTGTATCCTATTCTTTGGAAGTCCCTCAGGGTAATTCAGACTTGCAATTATTTGAAAGAAGAGATGGTCTAAGGCAAATAATAGATGGAATGCCGGTAATGCTGTTACTCCTTGATGATTCATGTGTGATTTACGATGTAAATGAAATGTTTCTCTCGACCTTTTCAGAGAAGAAAGAAAATGTTTTGGGTAAAAAACTTGGGGATTTAACGTCATGGAGTCAGAATATTTATCAGTTGAATAAACTACGTGAGTTGCTGGCTGAATCCCGACATGGTAAACAAACCAATGAAGATTTTGTATTTGATGTTTCACAAATTGGGAAAATCCATATTCAGATAAATTTGGCTCCTATTTTTGATCAATCAGGAAAGCGGATATATAATTTATTGTCTGGTATAGATATAACAGATCGGAAACTGGCTCAGGACAAGGTGGAGGAAAGTGAAGAACGTCTTCGATTGGCATTAAAGGCAACGAGGCAGGGAATTTTTGATCTTGACTTAGTTACAGAAAAACCAAAACTATCTTCTGATTACGTTGAAATACTTGGATATACTTTGGATGAAATTAGTGAAAGTAATATAAAATGGTCTGAAAGATTACACCCTGATGATAAGGAAAGACAAATGTCCACATATCAGGCTTATATTGAAGGGCGATTGGATGAATACAAAATAGAGTATCGTGTAAAAAATAAGAAAGGAGATTGGATTTGGGTTTTTGTAATGGGTTCCATTGTAAAATGGGATGATATGGGTAGACCCATAAGAATGATAGGCACTCATGCTGATATAACTGAGAGGAAAAATGCTGAATTAAATTTGCTAAAGGCCAAAGAAGAGGCAGAAGACGCAAACCAGGCAAAATCAGAATTCCTTGCCAATATTAGCCATGAAATAAGAACACCCATGAACGCTATTCTGGGTTTTTCAGAAATTTTACTAAGAAAATCGACCGATACTCAGCAAAAGGAATATTTAAAAACGATTTTGAGTAGTGGCAAAACCCTAATCTGCTTAATTAATGATCTGATTGATTTATCCAAAATTGAAGCTGGAAAACTTGACTTTCACTATGATTTTGTTCCTTTTTCTATTATTGTT
>JAOUKG010000888.1 GCA_029882725.1 Cyclobacteriaceae bacterium | reverse complement strand
GAAAGATTTCAAAAAATTCTGGCTTGTAGATCCACTCGATGGCACGAAAGAATTTATAAATCGAAATGGTGATTTTACGGTAAATATAGCTTTGATTGAAGGGCATTATCCTGTAGCGGGATTCATTTACATGCCTGTTCAGGATGTTTTATATGTAGGATCTGAAGAAGGAGCTTTTCGATATGATAAAGAGGGAAAGACAAATTTACAGGTAAATGGAAGTACATCGGAACGTGTAGCAGTAAGAAGTCGCTCGCACGCATCTCCTGAGGAGGAAGAAATTTTGCAAAAGTACCTTGTAGAGAAGGAGATGTCGCGGGGAAGTAGCCTTAAATTTTGTGCTGTGGCCGAAGGGTCTGCCGATTTATACTACAGGCATGGCCCAACAATGGAATGGGATACCGCTGCAGGACAAGCCATCCTGGAAGCTGCGGGTGGAAGAATGTACATAGGCAATAAAGAAGAACTGAGATTTAGATATAATAAGGAGAACTTACTGAACAGTGGTTTTTTGTGTTTGGGGTTTTAGGTAGGGGCGAACCCATGTGTTCGCCCCCCATGTGTTCGCCCCTACATGTGTTCGCCCCTACGTTTATACTTTGATATAAATTTTCTTTTTATCGAGGATGTAGCCCACCAACCAGCAGGTAAGCATGATCCAGAGGGCAAAACCCAGGGAGCCCATATAATCACCCATCCAGGAAATGAAAAAATGATCTGCAATCCAGCGGAATGCGGAGGTGCCATCTATTTGTATGAGGTATAATGAAATAACAAACACTTCAGATAAAATGTAAATGAACAGTGTGTTTTTTCCAAATACTTCAAAGAAGTAGGACCATTTGATTTTCTTTCCCATATCCAGAATATACACTAATGAAGATAATACAATCAAGTCGATACCTGTTGTAAGCATTACGAAAGAACTTGTCCATAATTTTTTGTTTATGGGGAAAACTAAATCCCAACCCAGGGCAATAACCACAAAGGCAGCACCTACCATCAGCATTTTGGCAATGGTCTCGAAATTTTTACCGTTTCTTTGCAAATAAGCTCCTGCAATAAATCCAATGATTACATTTACTATGGAAGGCAAAGTACTCAAAAGGCCTTCTGGTTCAAATACAACACCTTCACCGTGGTACAAATGACTTTCTGAAAACAACAACAGGTCAAGTTTACTTCCTGCATTTCCAGCCATGGAAAGATCCCCAAAAAGGGCGAGTATCACTTGATAGACTAATAGAGCAAAGATTCCAAAATAAATTGCCCCATTGGTTTTAAAGTAATGGATAATTATAGAACCAAAAAAGTAACAAAGCGCAATTCTTTGAAGGACACCAAAAATCCGGGTTTCGGCAAAAGGTTTCATAGCCCCGTTTTCGAAAAAAGGGAACCAATACATCAGAAAGCCTAATAGAAAGATTATCAAGGCTCTTTTTAAGACCTTTTTCAAAAAGGCACCATCACCCATACTTTCGTATTTTGGTAAACTAAAACTCATTGAGTTTCCTACAACAAAAAGGAAGGTAGGAAATACAAGGTCGGTGAGTGTAAATCCGTGCCATTCTGCATGCATAAGAGGTGAAAAAGAGGTGCTTCCCTGGCCCGGAGAGTTCACAATGATCATCAAGGCAACGTCTAACCCACGAAATACATCCAACGATAGATAGCGGTTTTTAAGTCCTGTCACTTTTTTTGGTTTAGGTTTGAAAGGTAATATATAAATAAATTACATAAATTTTTAAATACAATTATTGGAAAGGTTTTATCTAGTTAAGAAGGGGGACAATGCCGTTTAGTTAAGATTTTGTATAAAAATACAGGGTATTCATACAAACGGCATTGATTCCAGAATCGTGGTTGCATTGATTTATGACGATCCTGGAAGGGTCGAATATTTATAGTAAATAACAACGACGACTCCCCGCCCCTTTTGAGGCCGAACCCAAGGGTTCGGCCTCAAAAGGGGCGGGGTATTTTCTCATGTTGACACTAAAAACATTTGACCCTTCCAGGGTCCGGAT
>JAOUKG010000889.1 GCA_029882725.1 Cyclobacteriaceae bacterium | reverse complement strand
CTGTCCCCATTCTATAACCACCTCCGGCCCTTCAAAAGTACACCGGATGATCTCATGGTGAGGACTTTCAATGTACTGGGTTCTCCACAATTTAAATATAATGCTCTAGCTAATCTTTAAATGATGTAACGTAATGAGCTAAAATTTAAGTAAGGAGTGACATTTTTGCTAACGGGAATCTGTATTGGAGACTTAGTTTTGCACATCAATAACTGATTGAATCTACCTGGCAATATTGTTAGCAACGATCCAAAGAGTCAGTTTTAAAACCAATTACTATGAGAATCTCAAAAATTAAGTATTTCCTGCTTTTATTAATTGTTCAATTATTGGCAATATCATGTCAGGTAGAGGAGACGCCCCTACCACTCAGTGCGTCTATTACAGTGGATAAGGAAACAGTGGCGCCTGGTGAGGTGGTTATTTTAGACGCAAGTGGTTCAGTGAGTGCTGTGGGGGGGTCGTATTATTGGGAATATTCAGGACCCGGAAAAATATATTATAACGGTCAGGAGGTAGATGCTACCCAAACAGGGGGTAAGGGGCATATTTCTACGGGATTAGATTTGTCGCTACTCGAGGTGTCCGCACATGTTAATGGAGAATATAATATTAATTTGACCATAACAAATGGCAGTGAATCGGGAACAGTTATTTCTGAAGCCAGTATTAATTTTACAGTATCAGGATCCATCGTAATAACATCAATTCCTGATGGTTTTATTTTTGAAGATATTAATGCAAGTCCTGATTATATAATAAATTCGGATTTAGTAATGATAAATAGTGTCATTGAAACCAATCCTTCCGGTAACAATGAGGTTTCTATTGAGGTAGGGAGTGAAAACTATTTAACAATTTCAGGAGAGCTTTTATTAAACACTAATTTATCGTTCTCGGGGTCTTCAGGCGGATCTTTTAAGGGAATATTATTTGTTGAAGGCAGTAAAGTAAGATCAGTAATGAGTGAGTATAATTTGGCAATAAAAAATGGGGGAAGCTCAGGTATAAAAGATTACCCTCCGTCAGCCTCAGTGATTGAAGTATCATCTTTAGTGTTTGAAAGGGTTGGTTTGAATTTTGAAGGTACAACAGGGTATGATATTTACTTTACAGATTTTGTATCAGATCATAATATTTATAATGTTACCTTTTCCAGCCCTACACCATTATTTGCACCAATTCGTTTGTGGCCTATTATTAACCTCCCTTCTGATCAGGGAAGCATGATTACACTACAAGGGGGTGAAGCACAAATGGATTTTGCCAGCATTATACAATCATTAAACGGTCAAATTAATTTAAAATGTAATGTTTATATAAAGGGTGGTTTAACAAGTAGTTCACTAATAAGCATTTATGGTAATGGCCACACTATATTTATGGATGAAAATGCATTATTATTTGCTGAACAATTAACAGCAAAAGATGTGACTTTTACCGGACTAAATAATGCAGGATGGCAGGGAATTGTTTTGGGAACTTCACCGGGATCCATATTTTCTAATGTTGTGGTCAATAATGCCGGAAGTCAACCTCCCAACGCTGGTTTTATCACTGGGATATCTGAAAAATCAGCCATAAGATGTAAAAACTTATTACAATATTCCGGTTCAACAATCAGTAACAGTGGAGGTTATGGTTTATATGTTACCGGTGAGCAAAGATACGGGGCTGGTTTGGATATGGCGCTGGGAAATTTTCAAGGCAATACATTTACCAATAACGCTCAGGCTGCTGTTTCAGTGACGGAATATTATGGTGCTTACTTTTCACCAAATAATAGTAATAGTGTTTTTCAAACATTACAAAATGTTGCAGCAATAGAAATTAGACAAACCGTTGCGGATAAACCAAGGAGAGACCTTATATGGGGTTCCCTTGGATCAGGAAATTTTTATGAATTCACAGGGAACCTTCTTATTGATGTGATTGATCACCCCTTCAACCTGGGGGCAGGAGCACATTTGAAATTCAGCGACTTAAAGGGCTTGATCTGTAAAAATGGTGCTGTAATAAACTTTATG
>JAOUKG010000887.1 GCA_029882725.1 Cyclobacteriaceae bacterium | reverse complement strand
AGTTTATTTGCAGCTTGCTGCTCAACAAGTCCTTTTAGAACTTCCGAAGTTTTATCTATCGACATATCTCCCAACACTCGCAGAAGTTTTTGTTGCTCAGCAAGCGACCCTTTTTTGAAAATAGGCTCTACGATTCCTGGCAAGTTATCTTTTTGTATATCCAATGAAGCCAACAAGCCTACCGCGGCTGTTCTTACTTTAGCATCCGCGTCAGCCATTCCTGTCTTGATACTGTTAACTATATCACTATATCCCAATTTTTGAAGCGCAACTAAAAATGCAGATCTCACCTCAGGGTTTTTATTGGTAGCCATCATTTTGGCCATTTCTCCATTATAATCTGTAATTCCTAAATTTGTTAGCATTTCGGAGGCAGCTATTAAAACTTCCGACTGTTTATCAGCTAAAAAAGAACTGATATTCTCTTTTACTTTTGATTGAGCTAATTCCGGAGCTCTTTCAATTTTTCCTCTGAAACGTCCATCCACCCTATCTAGTACTGAAGGTTCATTCCAGGTTCCCAACGTAGCCAAAGCCTCTGCCCGCAAATGCGCCGGGGCTTCCGGGCGCAATGCGTAAGAAATAATCAAATCCAATTCATTTTCCCCGCCTACTCGTAATGCTGCATTTATCGCTCTTCTAATTAGAGGTTCAGATGTAAATCTCTCTTCTTTTAATGTAGCCGCCAATGCCGGCAATGCTCTCTCAATCGACCAATCATCATTGATGGCTCTGGCTGCCTCAGTAACTATATACTCGTCAAAATCTTCTAAATACAATGCTACACGAGGGCTTTTCAACTTTCTCAACACCAATACTGCAGCTATCCTCAAATCCCTCTCCGAACTCTTTGTCAACGCAACCATCGGTTCTTCCTGACCTATACGGGAAAGTGCCAAAACTCCGGCATGGCGAATATAAAGATCTTCATCATTATTTGCGTCAATCATATTTATAAGTGGTTCTACAGCACCATTGTACTTCAATCTTCCCAAAGCCTGGGCGGCAAAGAATTTCACGCGTGAATTTTCATGGGTCAGTAAGGAAATCAACTCCTGAGTAGCTCCTTTGTATTTCACATCACCTATAATTTTAGCCGACTGTGCAATTATTTCAGGATCACTATCTCCAAGAACATCTTTCAATACTGCAACTGCTTCTATATCATGTTGTGCTATTTGTCCTAATCCCCAAATTCCGTGAATTCTAGACAATTGACTCTCTTTTTGGTCTAAAGCCTGCTTTAAAACATCAACTTTACCCCTTTTGGCCAATTCAAACTGCGATTTTAGCCTGATACGCATGTCTGAATACGAAAGCAATTTTAATAATTCTGCCTCCGACTGATCACCATAATCAAGTGTCATTAATCTCTTCGTTTCTGCTCTTTCTGCTTTTAGATCATTTTTCCCTTCAGTAACATCAATTTTCCATACCCTACCATAATTCTTGGTATTCCAGCCATTAATCCAATCTGCAAAATACAAAGCACCATCGGGACCAAATCTCAAACCAGTAGGTAATACACCACTTAACACATCTTTTTCTTCTTTTAAATCAAAGGAAGCTCCTTTGGGCTTTAACGTAAAAGACCAGATGTGAGACCTTGAAGGGTTTCCTACAAACTCAACCAAAAAGAAATTATTTTTCCATGCTGATCCCAAACCTGTACCCGGATTATAAGCCATCCCTGTAGGACCATTGTGATAATTCATGATAGGAGGAATAATATAGGCGGCCTGTCCTTCCCATCGTGGTTTAAACAAGTCCTCATCCATCCACACATTGTATCTGTTGTTTTTCGGATCTATATATTTTCCATACTGCCAGTTGGACCTCCAACCTGCATCGGAACCCTCTACAATATGTACCAAACGTTCACTTTCCCCTCTATGATCCCCGTCATTATCTGAACTGATCAAGTTACCATACTCATCAAACACAAACTCATGGGTGTTTCGTAATCCTGCCGCATACACTTCAAAATTACTTCCATCGGGGTTGCTTCTTACAATAACCCCCTGATTT
>JAOUKG010000885.1 GCA_029882725.1 Cyclobacteriaceae bacterium | reverse complement strand
GTGCAGTAGGAGAAGTCAATGTGGTTAAGAAAAGGGCAATTCCTATCAATGCATCCCTGCCATAATGAAAATCGGGAACAATAATGCCTCCATTTCCTTCTCCACCAATTACTGCTTTGTTTGCTTTCATTTTCTCAACCACATTGACTTCTCCTACTGCACTGGCAGCGTAGGATTGTCCGTGTTTAATAGAAACATCGTGCAAAGCTCTGGAGGAAGACATATTGGAAACGGTAGGGCCCGGCACATTTTTCAAAAAATAATCGGCAATGGCCACTAATGTATATTCTTCCCCGAAAGGGGTACCATCTTCACAAATCAATACCAGTCGATCCACATCGGGATCTACTACAATACCCAAATCATGTTGCCCTTTTTCCATTTCTGAAATGATGTGGGTTAGGTTTTCAGGCAACGGCTCCGGATTGTGCGAAAAATGACCTGTAGGTTCACAATCCATGCAATCTATTATATGAACTCCTAGTGCTTTGAGTAGCTGAGGTACGGTAATGCCCCCGGTAGAATTTACGGCATCCACCAGAATTCTGAATCCGGCCTTTTCGATTAAATCCTTATTAACCAATGGATAATTGAGAACCTGTTCAATGTGTTTCTCGATATAACCACTTTTTTGTTCAATCTTGCCTAATTTCAAGACGTCAGAATATACAATTTCGCCCGATTCAGCAATTTTTAAAATATCTTCACCATCTTGTGAGGAAACAAACTCGCCCTTTTCGTTTAACAATTTTAGGGCGTTCCATTGCACCGGATTATGACTTGCTGTGATAATAATTCCACCACCTGCTTTTTCAATAGGAACCGCAATTTCTACCGTAGGTGTGGTTGAAAGTCCAATGTCAATAACGTCTATGCCCAAAGCAGAGAGGGTAGAGTTTACTAATCCCTGAACCATGGAACCCGATATTCTGGCATCTCTTCCAACAACAACCTTTTTCGGTTTATTATTTTTTATAATCCAATATCCGTAGGCAGATGTGAATTTTACAACATCCATGGGGGTAAGGTTTTCACCATTTACACCACCAATAGTTCCTCTGATACCGCTAATAGATTTGATTAAAGCCACTTATTTTTATTTTACTTATTCTTATTTTAATGATGAAGCAAATTTAGGCAATAAATTAGAAACCATTCTTCAATAATTTTGCATACTCTTTCGCAAAATAGGTAAGGATAATATCTGCCCCTGCCCTTTTAATGCTCAACAGACATTCATGGATAGCCAGATTGCGATCCAACCATCCTTTTTCAGCTGCCGCAGTGATCATGGAATACTCACCACTTATGTTGTACGCTGCTATTGGAAGTGCAAAATGGTCTTTCAATAAACGAATAACATCCAGATAAAGCAGGGCAGGCTTTACCATAAGAAAATCGGCTCCTTCTTCTACATCGAGTTCGGCTTCAGTCAATGCTTCCATGCGGTTGGCCGGATCCATTTGGTAGGTTTTTTTGTCACCCGATTTTGGTGCAGAATCCAGGGCATCCCGAAACGGCCCGTAAAATGCACTGGCATATTTGGCAGAATAGCTCATTATAGATACATTTTTAAAGCCTTTATCGTCCAGGGCATTTCTTATAAAACCTACACGGCCGTCCATCATATCAGAAGGGCCTATAATGTCAATACCCATTTCTGCCTGGGCTATTGCCATTTTCCCCAAAATTTCAAGAGTTTCATCGTTGAGGATTTCTCCATCAACCACTAATCCGTCGTGCCCGTCGGTACTGTAGGGATCCATGGCTACGTCGGTCATGATGCAGGCTTCAGGGAATTCTTCTTTTACAGCTTTTAATGCCTTTAAGTAAAAGAAGTCGTGATTATAGCTATTGGTAGCGGTTTTGTCTTTGTGTTTTTCTTCCACCACTGGAAAAATGTCAAAGGTTTTCACTCCCAATTTCATACATTCTTCTATTTCGGAAAGCATTTTAGAAACCCCCAACCGATAGATTCCCGGCATACTACTCACTTCAATGGAAGCATTGGGAGATTCCAATAAAAATAAAG
>JAOUKG010000886.1 GCA_029882725.1 Cyclobacteriaceae bacterium | reverse complement strand
TTTCATTGAAAATAAAAAAATTAAAGAAATAAAGGCTGCTTTTTTCATTGGTTTCATTTTAAATGAAAGGGGGTAAAAATTAGTTAGGGGCTACTGCCGGCTCTTTTCTGGTAAATGTCGTAAAATGCCTGTGTCAAATGGAGACCATAAAGCTGTTTTTATTCCTCCTTCCTTAAGAACTTGATTTGTCCAGCTATTACACGTTTTAAAAAGAGAATAATAACCATTGGCTTCGTAGAAATTGTCATTTAATTCAGGATAACGGTACCCCTTGATGATTACAGCTTTTTTATTGATCTGTTGAAAAGATTTTAGAATGAACTTCTCAATTTTTAAAAGTTGTTTTCTGCTTATTTTAAGCTTTCTCACCTTATCTGCTTGTAAAGGCTCACCGGGATAAACGGAAATGTGCATGGCTGTTGTTGATGGTAATAAAACCGCAGTTACTGCCGTTTTTACAGTTAAATCGGCCCAGGTAGGGGTATGGAGGTAAAATCCTTTATCTCCCCAACCAAAAGACAAATACTTAAAACTATTTTTTTCTCCTTGAAAAGAATTGTAATCTAAAAAATCTTCCCATTTTATTGATGTACTCTGTATTGGTATGCAGATATCAGTATGTACACCATTTGAAATTACAAACAAATCCACTCCGTCAGGGTCTTCTTTAAAATCATTATTTACAGAAATGAAAGGTAGGAGGTAGGCCAATAATAGATATAGAACAAAAAAAACTACGATACCTAAAAAGACCTTGAGTATAAGTTTTAATTTTTTCATTTTGTAAAATAAGGTTAAAAGAGGAAGCCACTATAAATTTAATTGAAAAATATCATAACATCATACGGGTTCAGGCCCAACTAGAGTTTAGATTATTAAATTGGGTCAAAAAATAAACGTTTATTTTCAGGATTTTTAAGGTCGAAAATTTTGAGTTATAGCCACTATTTTTTAGGGAAATAGCATCTTCCCCTCCCCGTTGTAAGTTACAAAAGGTAGTTCTAAATAGCCGTTTATTACACACTTAAATAAAATCACCCAAGGTTGTTGCATATTGTTTTGTATTTCATTTTCGAATTTAATGCCCTAATTTCACTGTCAATTATTGAGATATTATAAATCTGTTGAGTGGTTCAAATTTCTGTACCTTTCTTTCATGCTTTCTCTCTCTGGTACTATTATAAACGGCTATTTTTGTTGGATGAAAAATTAATAAAAATACATTTATTAAACAGTCTGTGGCTATTTAATAAGATTAATCTTGTTTAAAGGATGTTTGTCGTATTTAGGCAATTATATTCGTTAAGAATATTCAACTTTGCAGACTTTAATTTTCGGTAAGGTAATCCTTATAATTACTGATTATGCTTTACAATTGATTTATATTACATAAATCCGGTTACATTCTATCTTATTTATTAATTAATATAAATAAATACACAAATACACAAATACACAAATACACAAATATTTAAATTACTATGACAAAATTTATGAAAATTTTAAGTTTATCGCTATTTAGCTTGCTAATAGTGTTTTCAAGTTGTAAAAAGGATCCGGAACCAACTCCTGCACCTACAACAGGTACTGTTTCTGGTATCGTAACTGATTTTGATACCAGTTCTGCTATTGCTGATGTAACTGTAATCTTGTTTGATGCTGCTACAAATGCACCCGTAATGACCACCGTTACCGATGCTTCGGGAAACTATTCTTTTGAAATTGAAGGAGGAAGTTATTTTATTAAATTCTCAGGACAGGGATACCTTCCCAACCCTCCTGTAGGAATCAACCCCATTCCTTTTACTATTGTTAATGGAGAAATAACAGACAAACCTGCACAAATGATTGCAAGTGGATCAAGTACAGATGGTTTCATTTCAGGTCAGATTACAGACGGTTCTGCCGGAGTAGCTGGTGTATTGGTTGTTGCTGAACTCAACGGAGTGGCCTATTCTGCAATTACTGATCAGGATGGTAATTATTCAATATTTAATGTTCCTGCAGGTACTTATGCAGTTACTGCTTTTAT
>JAOUKG010000884.1 GCA_029882725.1 Cyclobacteriaceae bacterium | reverse complement strand
CCATTAACTCCTACTACCATGAGTACATAAGGACGGGCAGAAGATTCAAGCTCAAAACCCTGTAAATCTGTGTCGGTGTCACTAGATAAGAGTTCTGCAATCTCTTCCTTTAATATTCTATTTAACTCATCAATACCAAGGTATTTATCTTTAGCTACCCTGTCTTCGATACGTTCAATTATTTTTATAGTGGTATTAATTCCAACATCCGAGGAAACCAATACTTCCTCCAGATTATCAAGAACTTCGGCATCAACTGTAGACTTTCCTACAACAGCTTTACCAAGACGACTAAAAAAACCCTCCTTGGTCTTTTTCAAACCTTGTTCAAGTGTTTCCTTGTCTTTCTTAGTAAAAATATTTCCGAAAATACCCATTGCCCTTTTTAGTTAAAACAAAAAAAGTCCCATTCAGGGACTTTAAATATAAATATTTTATCAATACCTTATTAAGAGTTTAAGGAATTTTGAATCTGATCCAAAGGAACAATTTCCTCACGGAAAGTGTAAGCTCCAGTTTTCTCAGACTTTACAGCTTTAACTATCTTTGCAAAATTCTTTCCTTCACCTTTCTGAAGGGTCGCAACTACTTTCTTTGCCATGTCTATTTAATTTCTTTGTGAACAGTGTTTTTCTTCATTATTGGGTTGTACTTCTTCAACTCCAGTCTTGCTGTTGTGTTTTTTCGGTTCTTTGTGGTAATATAACGTGATGTACCGGGTAAACCACTTTCTTTATGCTCTGTGCATTCTAATATTACCTGAACTCTGTTTCCTTTCTTAGCCATTATCCTTAAAAAATTTTGGACTGCAAATATAGACACTCCATTTTATTATGACAAATTCTATTTGAATTATTTATTTGATTTAGCGCGAAGTTATTGAGTATCCCCCTCATTTACCTATTCACCAACTCCCATATCCACAATTCTCTTCGGTTTTGCTTTATTTTTTTTTCTGTCGGTAAGTTCACTTATAAAAGCAAGTATGGAAACTACAGCAATAACACCCAATGTATAGTACACAAAATCCGGAATGGGAACCGGATCTCCTTTAGCATAGGAATGCAACCCAGACAAATAGTAATTCACCCCAAAGTAGGTCATGATTATCGAACTAAAAGTGATCATAGCGGCAAAGTTAAAAGCATAAGGACCTCTTAAACCCGGAATAAACCGCATGTGAAGCACGAAGGCGTAAAAAATAATACTTGCCATGGCCCAGGTTTCCTTAGGATCCCAGCCCCAATATCTTCCCCAACTTTCATTGGCCCAAATACCACCAAGGAAATTACCAATGGTAAGCATAACTAAACCCACTATCAATGTCATCTCAATTACGTAAGTCACTTCTTTGATGGTGAGATTAAGCCGGTGGCGGTTGGAATCCCTACGCATCATCATCGTAAGAATATTCACAAAGGCCAGAAGCGCTCCTAAGGCCAAAAAGCCATAACTTGCTGTAATTGTTGCCACATGTATGGTAAGCCAATATGATTTTAACACAGGTACCAGATTAGTAATTTCCGGATCCATCCAACTTAAATGGGCTACAAAAAGTATTATTCCTGCTAAAATCGAAGTAACAGCCATTGTAATGGGTGACTTTTGCCGAAAGATAATCCCTGCCAACAAACCTGCCCAGGCAATATATAACATAGACTCATACCCGTTACTCCAGGGTTCATGCCCTGAAATGTACCACCTCATTGCCAGCCCCGTTGCATGAATAAGAAATGCTGCTATAATAAGCCACTGCATACCTTTTATACCCCACTTCAATTTCACAGAAGGTATAAGCAACCGAACATACAGCATGATTAGAAACACAAAACCAATCAGCATATAAAAAGGATATAACCTTTCAAAAATATTGATTTTGTTGTACGCAATTTCCAGGTTTATTTTAGTTTCGGAAGGCATTACCTCAGCACCGAATTTGGCCTGGTATTTTTTAATGGATTCTACAATCTGATCTGAATTGGTATAATCTCCATCTACTATGCTTTTTTGTAAACCCTCCAGATAAAAAGGGATG
>JAOUKG010000093.1 GCA_029882725.1 Cyclobacteriaceae bacterium | reverse complement strand
GGAAATCTTTTTCCATATCTTCAACCATTTACATCAAATGGGGAAACAAATTATCATGACAAGTGATTGCCCTCCCAAGGATCTCAAAGGACTTGAAGAGCGATTACTTTCCCGGTTTAAGTGGGGGCTAACTGCCGACCTTCAGCTTCCGGATTACGAAACCCGGGTTGCTATCATAAAAAGCAAAATGCAAAATGACGGAATTGACATTCCAGATGATGTTCTTGAGTATCTGGCCTATAGTGTGGATACAAATATTCGCGAACTCGAAGGAGTACTAATCTCATTAATTGCACATGCTTCCTTAAACAGAGTTGAAATAGATCTGGAATTGGCCAAACAAACACTTAGGAATATCGTTGCTGAAATTGATACTGAGGTTGACATTGATTATATCCAAAAAACGGTTGCCGAATATTTTGATGTAAACGCAAAGGCACTTAAAGACAAAGTGCGGAAAAAAGAAATTGTAATGGCTCGTCAGGTTGCTATGTATCTTGCCAAGGAATTTACTCGTCATTCCCTTAAAGCTATAGGGATGCATTTTGGAGGTAGAGATCACAGTACGGTAATCCACTCTATTCAAACAGTTGAAGATCTCTGTGATGTAAACTCCGGTTTTAAATCTTCGTTAGAGGATTTAAAAAAGAAAATAAAACTAAAAGCCATTTAAACTGGTAAACTTTTCCCTATTATTTCTTTTTGATTATTTTTCCCTGAAAATTTTAGTATGGATTTTAAAATTTTATCCAAAGACCCACTTTCTTCTGCGCGTACCGGTGTTGTAAAAACTTCTCATGGAGAAATTAAAACACCTATTTTCATGCCTGTAGGTACCGCTGGCACAGTAAAAGGTGTCCATGCCCGGGAGTTGAAAAATGATGTAAAAGCTGAAATTATATTGGGAAACACCTACCATCTTTACTTAAGACCCGGCACGGAAATTCTTGAGCAGGCCGGGGGGTTACATAAATTCATGAACTGGGACCGCCCCATTTTGACAGATAGCGGAGGTTATCAGGTCTATTCACTGGCTGCAAACAGAAAAATATCAGAGGAGGGTGTAAAGTTTAAATCCCACATTGATGGCTCAAGCCACTTTTTTGCACCAGAAACAGCCATCGATATTCAACGATCAATTGGTGGCGATATTATCATGGCCTTTGATGAGTGCACACCCTACCCTTGTGATTATGACTACGCCAAAAAATCCATGCACCTCACACATAAATGGTTGAAAAGGTGCATAGTTCACCATGAAAAACAAGATCCGCTTTATGGGCACGAGCAAGCTTTGTTCCCTATTGTACAGGGAAGTACCTACAAAGATTTAAGAAAGGACTCTGCCCGTTTTATTGCTGATCAGGGAGCTCAGGGCAATGCAATAGGCGGACTCTCCGTGGGCGAACCAGCAGAAATAATGTATGAAATGACCGCATGGGTATGCGAAGAGTTACCAGTTGACAAACCCCGGTATCTAATGGGCGTGGGTACTCCCGTAAACCTTTTAGAGTGTATCGCATTGGGAATTGATATGTTTGATTGTGTTATGCCAACAAGAAATGCCAGAAATGGGGCTTTATTTACTTCAAAAGGAATTGTGAATATACGGAATGAAAAATGGAAAAATGACTTTTCAGCTATTGACGACGGCTTCGAAAATGAGATAAGCAACCAGTTTTCTAAAGCCTATTTACGACATTTAATAATAAGCAAAGAATTATTAGGAGCGCAAATTGCTAGTATCCACAATTTGAGTTTCTATCTTTGGCTTATGGGTGAAGCCCGTAAAAAAATAGAGGATGGATCCTTTCTACCCTGGAAAAATGAAATGGTAACAATTTTATCCCAACGTGTTTAATGTTTCGACTGTTAGATAAGTATATATTAAAAAAACAGCTGGTCACATTCTTTTTTGTGGTTTTCATTTTACTGACCATCATAACTGTAATTGATATTACGGAAAAAATGGAAAAATACGTTTCCAATAACTTAAGCTTGGCTGAAGTTGTAGGATATTATATTAATTTCATTCCTTTTATTGCCAACCTTATCACTCCTCTTACAGCTTTTATCGCTACCGTTTACATAACATCAAGACTTGCCGGACATACAGAAATAATAGCTATGCTAAGCAGTGGGATGAGTTTTCGCAGGATGCTGGTTCCTTTTATGATTGGAGGTTTAATAATTGCCTCTCTCAACATTTGGTTTACAGGTTGGGTAATACCTACTTCCAATAGGGCAAAACTTGATTTCGAAATTAAATACCTGGAAAAAATGTTTATTTTCTCGGAAAGGGATGTGCATATCCAAACTGCCCCCGACGAATATACATACCTGAGAAGTTTTAATAATACCACAAATATTGGTCAGGCTTTTTCCCTGGAAATAATTAAAAAGAATGAACTTAAAGAAAAACTACAAGCCCGCCTGATTCAGTGGGATGATGAAACAAAAAAATGGAAGCTTAAAGACTGGAAATATTGGAAAATGGAAGGGGAAAAAGAGATTGTGGAAACAGGTGTAGAATTGGATACTATTCTTGCCATAACTCCTGAAGATTTTAGTAATGATTACAGAAGGTATGATGGTATGACAACCCCTCAGTTGAATGAGTATATTGAATTGCTTAAAGTACGGGGAGCAAGCAATGTGGAAGTTTATGAAGTGGAAAAATATGTGCGATATACAAGTCCATTTACCGTGCTGATTTTAACATTCATGGGGGTGATAGTATCGAGCCGTAAATCCAGAGGGGGAACAGGTTTCCGAATAGCTCTGGGCTTTATGCTTTCTTTCGTTTTTATTTTGTGTTTCATCCTCGCAAAATCCATTGCTGAAGTAGGTGATATGGAACCCGCTTTTGCTGTGTGGATACCCAACATAATCTTTGGGTTTATATCTTTATTGATGTATAAAAACGTTCCAAAATAATATCTGATGATCACATTGAGTAAAGATTTAGCAAAAATGCATTTCCTTGTAATAATATGGGGTTTTACAGCTATTTTGGGTCAACTCATTTCCATTCCTCCTGTTGAAGTTGTTTTTTACAGAACGCTTCTCGCCGCAACAGGCCTTTTCATAATCTTGATTTGGAAAAAAGAAAGCCTTTCGGTGAAGTGGAATGAAGTGATAAAGCTTATGGGAATAGGTGCCCTTATTGCAGTTCACTGGATATTTTTTTTTGCTGCGGCAAGGGTTTCAACCGTTTCAGTATGCTTAGCAGGGATGGCCACTACTTCCCTATTTACAAGTTTTACTGAACCCATTATATTTAAGAGAAGGGTGTATTTCCATGAGGTGTTTTTGGGGTTAGTTATTATTGCAGGACTTTACGTAATTTTTCATTTTGAATTTGATCATGCTCTGGGTTTGATCTATGCTTTATTATCTGCTTTTCTGGCCGCCTTATTCAGTGTATTAAATGCTAAAGTTTCACACCGACATTCTCATATTTATATAACTTTTTATGAAATGGTTGGTGCCTTTTTTTCTATTTTATTGTTCATTCCTTTCTATTCAATATATTTTACGGATTCTGGCCTTCAGCTTGTCCCTGAAAATCTGGATTGGCTATGGTTGTTTCTTTTAGCCGGTGTTTGTACCGTATATGCCTATTCTCAATGGGTAGAAATCATGAAAAGACTTACTGCATTTGCCACCAGCCTTATTATTAACCTTGAACCCGTATATGGCATTGTTCTGGCATTGATAATTTTTGGTGAAAAAGAAAAAATGGATTTTGGGTTTTATATTGGGACTGCCATTATCTTATTATCTGTATTTTTGTATCCGGTGTTGAATAAAATACACAGAAGAAAACAACCCACACCTCAAGAACTATTATGAATCAATATAAAAACCCTTTTTTGTACCTGATGTATGCCCTTATCATTGTGGGAGGGGTGTTGGTAATCTTTTTCAATAAAGGAGATATGGTCTTATATCTTAATATTCATCACAATAAAATAGCCGATATCTTTTTTAAGTATATTACTTTTTTGGGGGATGGTTTAATGTTGATACCCTTTTTTCTAATTCTTGTTTTTCGAAGTAAAAAGGAATCGATACAATTATTATCCATTTCCCTTTTTGTTTTACTGTTGTCACAAGGATTGAAAAAAAGTTTATTTTCAGGTATGTTAAGACCTACAGCATTTCTTGGAAAGGATATAGAATGGAACTTTGTTGAAGGAGTAACTGTAGTAACTAACAATACATTTCCTTCGGGCCATACACTAACTGCCTTTGCAATATTTTTTTTCGCCTCCCTGCTAATCAATAAAAAGTGGGCTTTTATAACCGGTTTTCTTCTCGCACTATCAGTAGCAATAAGTAGAGTATATCTTTTACAGCACTTTTTCATTGATGTTTATTTCGGTGCTATTTTGGGGGTTTTGGCTGTATATATTGGATTAAAAGTGACCAAACAATTTCGATTTTTAAAATAAGACCTATCTAAGAATATAGATACTATTAATAATTGATAGTTAAAACCAAGATTGGCAAAATTAATTGTGTTATTATCCAAAAAACCTTACTTAACATAAGTATTGGGCTTTTTTGAACTATAAAAGGGTGGAATTTAACTTAAAACACACAAACAGCCTTTTTTTTTAATTAACCTATATACTATTCTCATATAGTTTGCACGTAAGAAAACAAAAGTTAAAAAACATTATTTCCTTAATAAAAAAATTAGATCAGATTAAATTACTTATATTAAATATAATCTGATTTTTTATTAAATAATTTATTGAATATATTCATTTAACTAAACACTTCTAAAATGAATTTTCAATCAATTAAACTGAGGTTAATTGGATTAAATTTCCTTACCCTGTTTGGGTTAATATCGTTATTTTCTGTAATATTTTACGCAAACAATAAGACCAATAATGCTTCTCTATTAAAAGAACGGGGGGCATTATTATATAATAGTATACTAAATATTCAAAAGACTCAGAGAGATTTTATATTAATAGATTTAACAAATGATGATTACTATAAAACTGGAAAAAGCGACTATTTAAACACAATAGATAAGGAAATTAATTTCATAAAAGAAGAGCTTGAAAAGTACAAGGAAAGCACTATACTTGAAAAAAGTTACAATTTAATTGACAGTATGAAATTCGATCTTGATGTTTATAAAACTGAATTTCATATATATTCTGAAAAACAATTTATAAAAGGATATGGGAATTATGGAAAGACGGGAAGCTTAAGAACTTTTGCACATCAGATTGAAGGTTTGAATTTCGTAAGAGGAGATTTACTAATCCATACCCTTTCACTAAGAAGAGATGAAAAAGACTATTATTTAAGAAGAGATGAAAAGTACATCGATCAATTTTCTGCAAATATTGAAAAATTTAAAAATAGTTTAAAAAATAACCCTGGCATTTCAGATGCGAATAAAAACAAAACCCTGAAGCTAATTAGTAATTACTCATTTACTTTTAATGAAATCGTTGAGTTGAACAGAACCATAGGTTATACTGATAAGGATGGAATTCAAGCTAAAATGAATAAATCTATTCATCAAATTTCTCCACTTCTGGATAATTTAATAGAAGAAATTGAAGCAAAAACAGCTGAATCAGTAGCTTGGGCACTGATAATTTTTGCAGTAGTTGCTATTGGAGTAACTATACTAATTCTATTAATAAACACTTTGGTAATTAATAAAATTATGGGTTCAGTAAATAATTTTAAAAACATAATCAATGAGGTTACCAACGGGAATTTATACATAGAAATCAATCCTAAAGGAAAGGATGAAATGGATATGATCATGGCCGATTTAAAAATTTTTATTCAACAATTGAAGGTTGTTTTAAAAGACACTTTGAAATTGGCAGTAAATTTAAAAGCCACCAGTGAAGGTTTTTCAACCATTTCCCAACAAGTTTCACAAGGATCGAACGAACAAGCTGCTGCGGCAGAGGAGCTATCAGCTGCTGTTGAAGAAATGTCCGCAACCATTAAAAACAATGCAAAAATAGCAAAAAACACTGAAATTATTTCGAAAGAAGCCGCCAAATCACTTAAAATAAGTTGGGATTCTGTGGATAAATCTATTCATTCAATTCAGGAAATAGCAGATAAAATTGGTATTATAAATTACATTTCCTATCAAACAAACATTCTGGCTTTAAATGCCTCCATTGAAGCTGCACGAGCAGGAGAACAAGGAAAAGGATTTGGAGTAGTCTCAGGGGAAGTAAAAAAACTAGCAGAAAGGAGCAAGCAATCGGCATCTGAGATTATTGATTTAACCAAACAAGGTGTTGAAATTTCAAACTTTGCTGGTGGTCATTTATCAAACTTAGTTCCCGAAATTGAAAAAACAGTTACTTTGATCAAAGAGATCAGCAATTCAAGCAGTGAACAAGAAGTAACTACTAATGAGATCAATCTAGCCATCCAGCGTCTTTATGAAATAATACAAAGTAATACAGATTCTGCCAATCAAATGGCAAACAACTCACAAGATTTAGTCTTGCAAGCCGAAAGTTTAAGAGACAAAGTTGGCTACTTTAAATTTGAGCAAATAATTTAAACACTGACATTTTGATAAAACTCTTTTTAGGGAAGCTTCAAAGGCAAAACAAATTGAGGAAAATCTGATTTTATCATTTCAGGCCTTTCCGCAAAAATACCATATACAGAACTTCCAGTGCCTGTTAAACTTGCATATAGGGCTCCGCGTTTATAAAGGTTGTTTTTTATTTCATTTAGCTCGGGATATTTTCTAAATACGCCCTTCTCAAAATCATTTTTAATATTATTTTTCCATTCTTCCAGGGGCATTACAATTAAGTCTTGTAAGTTCTTTTCAGGCACTTCAGGTGTAAGTTCACCATAAGCCTCTGAGGTGGAAATATGAATTTTAGGAGAAATTACATAAAGCCAATACTTTGATAAATACAGTGGGATTTCTTTGAGGTCGGTACCTCTTCCTGTTGCCAGGGCAGGAGCATCCATAAGGAAAAAAGGGCAATCAGAACCAAGTTCAGCCGCCAGTTCCATTAAGTTATCAATATTGAGTTGAAGGTCAAAAATCTGATTCATGATTTTTAAAGCAAAAGCTGCATCTGAACTTCCTCCACCCAAACCGGCTCCCATCGGGATCCTTTTATCTAAAAATATTTTTACTGGACCAATTTTAAATTTATCCCTGAGGAGTTCCCATGCTTTTATCACCAAATTCTGGTCTTTATTTCCGGGAATTGGCAGACCACTTGAATTAAAAATCAAATTTCCGGCAGGGACAATTTCAAGTGTATCCCTCAGCAAAACAGGATAAAAAACGGAACAGATGGAATGATATCCATCTGTTCTTTTCTCAATTACATCGAGGCCAATATTAATTTTGGCGTAAGGAAAAAGAATCATATAGGTCTATTCCTTGCTTAGTCTATCAATTAATTCTTGAGTGATTCCCGAGCTTGAGAACCCGCCATCATGCATCAGGTTTTGCATAGTAACCATTCTGGTAAAGTCCGAGAACATGGCTAATATATAATTTGCACAATCCTCACCTGAAGCATTGCCCAAAGGCGATAACATGTCGGCATAATCATAAAATACATCAAAACCGGTTATACCCTTTCCGGCAGTGGTTTTAGTTGGCGATTGTGAAATAGTATTAACCCTCACCTTATTCAATTTAGCGAAACGGGCACCATAACTTCTGGCAATAGATTCCAAAGTAGCTTTAGCCTGGGCCATATCCGAATAATCCGGGTACGTGCGTTGAGCAGCAATATAGCTTAGAGCTAAAATTGATCCCCATTCGTTCATTGAATCTGTTTTTTCTGCAACTTGCATCACTTTATGAAAAGAAAGGGCAGATATATCCAGGGTCTTTAAAAACCACTCATAGTTTAAATCACCATAGGTTCTATTCTTTCTCACATTTGGACTCATACCAATGGAATGTAAAACAAAATCAATTTTTCCACCTAAAATTTCAACTGACTTTTCAAATAAATTTGTTAAATCCTCTATTGATGTAGCATCGGCGGGAATGATTTCTGCATTGCATTGTTCTGCCAATTGGTTTATTGCACCCATCCTCATGGCAATTGGCGCATTTGTAAGTGTAAACACTGCCCCTTGTTCTTTAGCAGCCAAGGCAGTTTTCCAGGCTATCGAATTTTCATCCAATGCACC
>JAOUKG010000092.1 GCA_029882725.1 Cyclobacteriaceae bacterium | reverse complement strand
TGAATGGAGTTGGGGGGGCTTGATATTTGATATGAACAATGACGGACTCAGGGACATTTTTATCAGCAATGGCATATTTAAAGACCTGCTGGACAGGGATTATCTGGATTTTGCCGCCAATGAGGAAAATATAAGGAATATGTTGAATCGTGATGGTAAAAATATCACTGATTTAATCGACCTGATGCCATCACATCCTGTACCTAATTTTGCCTATAAAAATGAAGGTAATTTTAAATTCGTAAATGTAGCTGAGGATTGGGGGCTTGGCAAAAATAGCTTCAGTAATGGAAGCGCCTATGGTGATCTTGATAACGATGGTGATCTTGATTTGGTGGTGAGTAATGTAAATATGGCGTCAGGTGTGTATCGTAATAATACAGATACTGCTCAATACCGAAGTTTTCAGATATTATTAAGTGATAACTTTTCACAGAATCGATTTGCCATTGGGGCGAAAATTTCTGCTTATTATAATGGAAAAACTTTTTTCGCTGAAAACTATCCTTCCCGTGGATTTGAAAGTTCTGTTGATTATACTATCCATATTGGACTTGGGGATATTCATTCGCTTGATTCCATTGTTATTACCTGGCCTGTTGGCGAAAAACAGGTTTTGTACAATGTACGTTCAAACCAGAAATTGTTGATTGAGAAAGAAAAAGGACTGCAAATACTAGAGACAGCAAGACTTGGACGTAATGCAAGTCTGATAGAATCGGATGTTGTTATTCCATTCAAGCATATTGAAAATGAATTTGTTGATTTTGACAGGGACAGGCTTTTACCTGCCATGCTACATAATTCAGGACCCTTTATTGCCACAGAAGATGTAAATGCTGATCAACTGAAGGATATATATGTCGGGGGAGCGAAGGATTCGGAAGGAGGGCTTTTTATTCAAACTGAAAATGGCTTTGTATTTTCACCACAGGCTGCCTTTACTCAGGATAAATTATCTGAGGATACCGATATTATTTTTTTTGACTGTGATCAGGATGGAGATCAGGATTTGTATGTAGCCTCAGGGGGGCGGGCCTTTTCTTCAAGTTCTTCAGCTTTATCTGACAGACTCTATTTGAATGACGGAAAAGGGAACTTTTCCGACAGTTCTTCTTCTTTGCCGTTTGGAAGGTATGTCAGTACTTCAGTAGTGGCCAATTCAGATTATGATGGTGATGGTGATCAGGATTTATTTGTTGGAGAGCGGTTTAAGCCTTTTCAGTATGGTTCGAACGTATCCGGATTTATTTTTGAAAATAATGGGAAGGGTATTTTTACCGATGTAACAGCGAAAGTATGCCCTGATCTTATGGATATGCCGATGATAACAGATGCCCGGTGGGTTGATATTAATGGAGATTCAGAAACTGATTTGGTTGTGAGCACGGAGTGGGGTATGGTTTTCCTTTTTATAAACAAGAATGGAAAGCTTTTAAATGTATCTTCGGAATGGAAACTGGATGGCGCAACAGGTTGGTGGAATGTAATATTACCTATTGATATTGATTTGGATGGAGATATTGATATTGTGGCAGGAAACCATGGAAAAAATAGTTTTTTCAAGGATTCTACCCGAATGTATTTGAGTGACTTTGACAATAATGGTACTATTGACCAACTTATCTGTTATAGAATGGGAAACAAATACTATACAGTAGCAGATCGTAATGAATTGGTTGCCCAGATTCCTGGTTTAAAGAAAAAAATTCTTCATTTTTCGGATTACGCTACTATGGATGTTGAAGAGCTATTGGGTAGGGAAAATTTAGAAGCTTCAAAAATTCTTGATGCCCATGTACTTGAATCTTCTGTTTTTATCAATGAGGGAGGCTATTTTAAGCGTGTAGCTTTGCCGGATGAACTTCAACTGGCCCCAATATATGCAGTAAAAGAGGCAGATGTCAATAATGATAATATAGTGGATTTGGTATTTGGTGGCAACCAATATCTCGTAAAACCCCAATTTGGGCGTTATGATGCACTCCCACTCACTATATTTTTTGGATCGAAAGATATGATAGCCAAACCTAAAATTGAGTTTGCCCAAAGGGTAGGTCAGGTACGGGATATCGAAATAATTAGAAAAGATAATAAAGACTTATACATAATAGGAATCAATGATGGACCAATTAAAATTTTTGAAACTAAGAAATAGTCTTTTTGTTTTGGCATTCTTAATGCTGCTTGCGGGTTGTATGGAGTCAGAATATTCAAGGCTGGTAAAAAGGGAGTTAAATTCAGAAGTGCGCTATGATTCACTTTTTTTGACCTTCAGTTTTGGTGATCAGAGAAGGAATTTTTTTTCGAAAGGCTGGATTCAAAACAGTGAAGGACTAATCAAACAAGGGCCTAATAACCAAAATGTGGAATACCTGATGGGTGAAGCCAAAAAGGGAAGTTCTCAAATCAGAATGTTGTTCTACCCTCGTTTCACAGAGGAGGACCATATGTATATCATGGACTTGTCTTTTGAATATTTAGGATGGTTTCCCACCACCGACAAATTTAATTCAGAGAATCTGTTGCCGGTCATAAAAGATACTTTAATGAATTGGTATGGAGGAAATTCATTCATAAAGGTCTCTTTGGGTGATGAAACTGAGGAAGATTTATGGGTTAAAGTAGATGGAAATAGACAAATTACTTTGAGGATAATTGATGAGCAGACTGTGGAAGGAAAAATGGAAGACCTGTCAATTAAGTATAAAGACAAGTTGTAAAACCTAAAAATTCAAAAAATGAGTGCAATAAGGTATATTCTTTTTCTCGTATTAATAGCTGCTTTGGTTGCCTGCGGTAAGGAAAACACAAAATCAACTTTTGAACTACAGAATCCTGATGAAACAGGGGTGGATTTTCGAAATGATTTGCATTTTGATAAGGATTTTAATGTTTATACGTACCGTAATTACTATAATGGTGGTGGTGTTGCAATTGGAGATATCAACAAGGATGGACTTTCAGATATATATTTCACTTCCAATCTGGGACAAAACAAACTGTATTTGAATCTGGGTGATTTTCGTTTTAAGGATATAACGGAATCTTCAGGGGTAGGTGGAACCAGAGCCTGGTCAACTGGTGTAACTATGGCAGATGTAAATGGTGATGGTTTTCTGGATATTTATGTATGTAATTCAGGTGATATTAAAGGTGATAATAAGCAAAATGAACTTTTTATCAATCAGGGTGATCAGACTTTTGTGGAATCTGCAGAACAATATGGTCTTGATGATAAGGGGTATTCAACTCATGCTTCATTTTTTGATTTTGATAAAGATGGTGATTTGGATGTCTATATTCTCAACAATTCATATCAGGCGATCGGATCTTTTGATTTACGAAGAAATGAAAGACCCAAACGGGATTCTCTGGGTGGTGATAAGCTGATGCTCAACGAAAACGGTGTATTTACAGATATCAGTGAAAAGGCGGGCATTTATGGAAGTGTAATTGGTTTTGGTCTTGGGATCACTGTAGGTGATGTTAATGGCGATGGTTGGGATGATATTTATGTGTCAAATGACTTTTTTGAAAGAGACTATCTCTACATCAACAACCAAAATGGAACATTTACTGAGCAATTGGTCAATCAGATGAAATCAATTAGCGGGGCTTCCATGGGAGCCGATATGGCGGATATAAATAATGATGGTTATAACGACCTTTTTGTTACCGAAATGCTCCCATCCGACTACGACCGATTAAAATCCGTAACTACTTTTGAAAATTGGGACAGGTATCAATACAATATTGAAAATGGATATTATTATCAGTTTACAAGAAATACTCTGCAGCTGAACAATGGTGATAGTAGTTTTAGTGAGGTTGGAAGGCTGGCTGGTGTGGAAGCATCTGACTGGAGTTGGGGTGCACTCATATTTGACTTCGAAAACGATGGTTTAAAGGATTTGTTTATAGCAAACGGTATCTATCAGGATCTTACCGACCAGGATTACCTTCAATATATAGCCAATGATGAAGTTCGTAAATCTATTATTACGAACAATACTGTGGATTACCAAAAACTGATTGAAATTATACCATCTAATCCAATTGAAAATCATGCCTATAAAAATAAGGGAAATTTGAATTTTGAGAAAAATACCAATTATTATGGGTTGGCTCAGAAAGGATTTTCAAATGGTGCTGCCTATGGGGATCTGGATAATGACGGGGATCTTGATCTTGTGGTCAATAATGTGAATATGGAATCCTGGGTTTACAGGAATACCAGTTCTGAAAATGGAGTTGGTAATTTTTTGAAGTTTGAATTAGTTGGAAATGCACCCAATACGTACGGGATTGGAGCTCGAATTCAGGTGAAATCAGGTAAAAAGAAGTTTTATCTGGATCAGCAGCCAACAAGAGGCTTTCAGTCAAGTGTGGATCCAAGACCCGTTCTGGGGCTGATGGATAATAATCCGGTTGAAGTAACTATTAAGTGGCCAACCGGAAGAATTTCCCATTTAACAAATGTTGAAGTAAATCAGATAATTATAGTAAAAGAAAGTGATGCAGTGAGGGTTGATTCAACAGTGGTGGATAACAAAGTAAAATTAATCAGGAGATTGGATTTTGACCGTGAATATGGAAGGCATAAGGAAAATTCATTCGTGGATTTTGATCGGGATAGAATGTTATATCATATGAACAGTACCGAGGGACCAAAAATTTCTGTGGGTGATATAAATAATGATGGTTTGGATGATTTGTATGTGGGAGGGGCAAAGGAATCATCTGGTGTATTGCTTCAGGCGACTGAGTCTGGCTTTATTCAGATTGGAAGTGAGGTATTTGCTCAGGATTCAATTTCTGAAGATGCCGAAAGCGTATTTTTTGATTGTGATGGAGATGGAGATCTGGATTTATATGTGTGCAGCGGGGGTGTTGAATTTTCACAGGCTTCATCTGCTTTGAGAGACAGGTTATATATCAATCAGGGAAGCGGAATATTCATTAAATCCAAACAGTATTTCCCTTCTCAAAGTCAAAATATAAGCACTTCAACGGTAAGCGTAGCTGACGTGGACAATGATGGCGATCTTGATTTATTTATAGGTGAAAGGATGAAGCCCCTGAATTATGGTGAAGCCGGAAGTGGATTCCTTTTACTAAATGACGGAACCGGTCAGTTTCAGGATCAAACCCCCAATCTGGCTCCTGAATTGAAAGATGTTGGGATGATATCTGATAGCGAATTTACTGATGTGGATGGAGATGGAGATCAGGATTTGATTGTAGTAGGAGAATTTATGCCTGTTTATGTTTTTGAAAATAACCAAGGCAAATTCAGTAGAATCGATAATACTCATCTATCCAAACTAACTGGTTTGTGGAAAACAATTTTCACAACTGATATAGATGGAGACGGCGATAATGATATAGTTTTAGGCAATCTTGGACTGAACAGTCGTTTTAGCGCTTCTGAAAAACAGCCACTTAAACTTTACATTAATGATTTTGATGGAAATGGTTTCAATGATCCAATATTAACAGGATTTAATGAAGAGGGAAAAGAATGTCCGTATGCACTTCGTCACAACCTGATTGATCAGATAAAAAGTCTGAAAAAGCAATTTCCAGACTATAAATCTTTTAAAAATGCATCCATACAGGATATATTCTCGCAGGAGCAGTTGTCTGAGGCCACGGTGCTGAGTGCAAATACTTTGATGTCAGTTATATTGATTAATGAAGGTGAGTGGAATTTTAATGTAATAAAATTGCCTATAGAGGCTCAGTTTTCTCCAATTTATGCTTTTGCATCTGCTGATTTCGATAACGATGGTGATTTGGATTTAATCGCCGGAGGCAATTTATACGGGGTGAAACCTGAAATGGGTAGATACGACGCAAGTAACGGTTTGTATATCGAAAATCTGGGTAAACTGAATTTCAGGGCATACAACGGAGGTAATGGGTTCAATCCCCGTGGAGAAGTAAGGGATATTATAATGAACAATAACAGAATTATTGTGTCCCGAAATAACGAATCACTTTTGTTTTTTGAATATTAATTATGGTTGGAAGGTTAAGACAATTTGTCTGGCTAGTTTGGATTTTAGCCATATTTTCATGCTCAGACGAGAGGAATGTGAGTGATGACCCGACACTTTTTAGATTGCTTACTTCGGATGAATCTGGCATATCGTTCAATAATACGTTACACTCTAATGGCGATTTGAATATTATTGAGTATTTATATTTTTACAATGGTGGTGGAGTTGCAGTAGGGGATATTAATAATGATGGGTTGAAGGATGTTTTTTTTACTGGAAATCAAGTGGAAAACAAGCTTTACCTTAATATGGGAAACCTAAAATTTCAGGATATTACCAAAGAGGCAGGTTTTGTCATTAACCCGGACTGGACGACCGGGGTGTCCATGGCCGACATCAATAATGATGGTTACCTCGATATTTATATTTCTGTGGTCAGTCAATATAAAAATCTGGAAGGGCATAATCTTTTATACCTCAACAATGGTGATCTGACTTTTTCTGAAGCTTCAGAAAAATGGGGCCTTGATTTTAAAGGTTTTGGTACTCATTCAGGTTTTTTTGATTATGATCGTGACGGTGACCTTGATGTTTACCTTCTTAATCATGCTGTTCACACTACCCGAAGCTATACTTCCGCAGCCGGCAGAAACAATTTCGATGCGCTGGCGGGGGACCGGTTATTAGAAAATCAGTTAAGCGAAGGTAGCAATTTCTTTATTGATATAAGTGAAAGTGCTGGTATCTTTAGTAGTCCCCAAGGTTATGGATTAGGTTTGGTTATTTCTGATATCAATCAAGATGGATGGCCGGATATTTACGTGGGAAATGACTTTCATGAAGATGATTACCTTTATATCAATCAAATGGATGGCACTTTTAAAGAATCGTTGGCGGGATATTTTAATCATACTTCCAGATTTACAATGGGGGTAGATATTGCAGATGTAAACGGAGATCTGACCTCAGATGTGTTTTCTTTGGATATGTTACCTGCAGATAATCAGATATTGATGAAATCGGGTGGAGAGGAAAGTGATAAAGTGGCTGAAATTAAAATGGGTTTTGGTTACAAGAACCAATATGCACGAAATGCATTTCAATTAAATAACCGGAACCAATACTTTTCAGATATTAGTTTGTTGACGAATACTTATGCTTCAGATTGGAGTTGGTCTGTGTTGTTACAGGACTATGATAATGATGGGAAAATGGATATTTTTATAACCAACGGGATTTATAAAAGACCAAATGATCTAGATTATATAAACTTTCTGAGCAATATTAATTTGAGCAATATTAATCTTTCGCGTGAGGAACAAGATAGTCTTGAAAGAGTACTGATCGAAACTATGCCTTCCCTAAAAATACCAAACTACATGTATCGCAACCTGGGGGAATTGAATTTTAAAGAGATAAGTGAGGAATGGGGGCTCGATATCCCTTCATATTCAAGTGGGGCAGTATATTCTGATCTTGACAATGATGGGGATCTTGATCTAGTCGTGAATAATGTCAATTCTGATGCGTTCCTATTTGAAAACCTCACAGATTCTCTCAGGTTATCTCATTATTTGAAAGTCAATCTGGCTGGAAAACTCAACAAATTTGGGGTTGGTGCTGATGTCTATTTGTACGCCAGAGATAAAACTTGGCGCCGCGAAGAGTTTGGCACTAGAGGATTTCAGTCGTCCTCGGCTTCCATTTTACACTTTGGTTTGGGAGAGGTGTCACAGGTTGATTCATTGGTGATATACTGGCCCGATGGCACGATGCAGACACATGGTCCTGTCGATGTGGACAAAACATTGAATATTGTTCAAAACAGTAAGCCATATTCAAAGCAACTGGACAAAGAAAATCAAACTGTACAATACCTCGATTTTAGGCATATTGAAAACCAGTTTAATGATTATGATAACGAACCGTTGATTCTGGAAAAATTGTCAACGGAAGGACCTGCGCTGGGCACCGCCGACTTCAACAGTGATGGCTTGAAAGACTTTTACGTGGGAGGAGCACGAGGTCAATCAGGAGCAATTTATTATCAACTACGTGATGGAGGTTTTTCAAAATTCGTATCTGAATCATTTCAAAAAGACGAATTATTCGAAGACATAGATGTGGGAATATTGGATGTGGAAAATGATGGAGATATGGATATCTATGTGGTGAGTGGAGGAGGCGACA
>JAOUKG010000882.1 GCA_029882725.1 Cyclobacteriaceae bacterium | reverse complement strand
AATTGAAATCAAAGTAAATTATTTTTTGAAGCGCAAAATTAGCGAATATTAGTGATCTTATTGAATTTACAACAAGGTTTTACTTTCGTGGGCAGCTTTATCCATCATTTCTTGTGATAATTGTTCGCCCAAATATCGATCGATTACATAATGTGCTACATATAACAGCGGAGTAATGACAAGGGCTATTATAAACTTGTAAATGTAATTTACGATACCAATTGAAATAACGGCCGAAAGAGGCAATTTACCTGATATATAAAAGGCTATAATTAAAACAACAAAACTATCCACTAATTGAGAAACCAAAGTGCTTCCCGTGGCTCTAAGCCAAAGTGATTTTTTTCCCGTAATGCTTCTTAATTTATGAAATATAAATGCATCGAGTATCTGCCCCACAATAAATGCTACCAAAGAACCCGCTATAATCCACATTCCTTGCAGAAAAATGGCGTTAAAAGCATAATGGATATTCAAAGAATTGCCCTGGGAATCGGTGCTGTTTGAATCTAACCAGAAATCGGCAGGAGCCAACAAAGTAATACCAAAAATGGCAATGAACACATAAATAATAAGGATTACGGTAAAATAACTAATCCTTTTAACCCCCTTTTTACCAAAATACTCATTAATAATATCTGTGGTTATAAATACTATTGGCCAAAGAATTACCCCGGCGGTTAAATTAAAATCCCAATGTTCTCCTAAAAAAGGTAATTGTACAGGGGTAAGCCCCAATGTTTTTTCCAGACTGAATATTTTTCCGCCTACCAATTCAGCAACCACGGCGTTGGTGATGAATATTCCACCCAGAATTAAGAATAATATGTTCTTTTTATCTTTTGCCATAATTTAATAACCAATTAGCAAATTTGCCAGCATTACAAATCCCTACCTCCCAAAATTCCCTACCTCACTATATATTCCTCACCTTCAACAGCAGGTAATGTTTTAGGGAAAACGTCTCTACATTCATCTATAAAAGGCTGAACATCGTTGTAACGCGCAGAAAAATGTCCGATTAACAGTTTGCCTACTTTTGCTTGTTTTGCAATAATAGCGGCATCTTCAGTAGTAGAGTGAAATGTTTGTCTTGCCCACTTTTTCTTTTCTTTTAAAAAAGTAGCCTCATGGTATAAAAGATCTACCATATTTATTTTTTCTATCAACGTCTCGTCAAATCCTGTATCAGAACAGTAGGCATAAGAAGCTGATTTGTTGGGAGGAGATGTTAATTCCTCATTTTTGAAAAGAATTTTCCCTCTTTCGTCCAGTATATCTTCACCATTTTTAAGTTTTTGAAAATTTTCAATGGGAAAATCCCGGGGAATTTTTTCTCCAATTATCTTTCTTTCTTTGGTTTTTTCTTTAAATAAAAAACCACAGCAGGGAATACGGTGAGTCAAAGGAAAAGATTGAATTTCAACCTCATTATTTTCGAAAATTACCGTCTGTTGTTCGGGGTTTAATTCAATAAAATTGATTTTATAGTTAAATGTTGCCCCTGAATATTTAAGGTGAGTAGTTATGATCTCGTCCAACCCCCTTTGTCCATATATGGTTAATTTGTTTTTTCTCCCGGTAAGCTGTTGTGAAAACAAAATTCCCATCAGTCCCAAATAATGATCGCCATGTAAATGGGAAATGAAAATATGGTCAACTTTAGAAGTTTTAACTTTATATTTCAAAAGCTGATATTGAGTTCCGTCTCCGCAATCTATAAGCAAAGACAGCCCTCCAATATTTAAAATTTGAGAAGTATGATGTCTTCCGTAAGCAGGTAAGGAAGAATTAGAACCTAATATCAATAACTTTAACCCCAAGTTGCCTATTCCTCAGTATTTCCTAAGTCATTTTCTATTTCATGCATGAATATAGCATCAATAGCCTCTTCAACAGTTGGTAGAATATTGAGTACACTATCGAGTTGTGAGATTTTTATTAGTTTGGAAGTATGTTCTGAAAGATTTGCCAAAATGAACAAACCATTATCTTCTTGTAAAATTCTATTTCCTACAAGCATAGCACTTAATCCTGAAG
>JAOUKG010000883.1 GCA_029882725.1 Cyclobacteriaceae bacterium | reverse complement strand
TGAAATGTGGTCGTTGTTTGATCCAAATGAAGCTCCTGGTTTATCTGAAGCCTACGGAGACGATTTTGATAAACTTTATGAAAAATACGAAAAAGAAGGTAAGGCCCGTAAACAAATAAAGGCTCAGGAGCTTTGGTTTGAAGTTCTTGAATCTCAAGTTGAAACAGGTACTCCTTATATATTATATAAAGACGCTGCCAATAAAAAATCGAATCAGAAAAATTTAGGCACCATAAAATCAAGTAATCTTTGTACTGAGATTATGGAATATACGTCGCCTGATGAGGTTGCTGTATGTAATTTAGCTTCTATTGCTTTACCTAAGTTCGTTGAAAACAACAGCTTCGACCACCAAAAACTTTACGACATCACCTATGTGATTACAAAGAATCTTAACAAAGTAATTGATGTGAATTATTATCCGGTAATTGAAGCCCGAAACTCAAATATGAAACATCGCCCCATAGGTATTGGTGTTCAGGGTTTGGCGGATACCTTTAGTTTATTGAGATATGCCTTCGATTCCCCGGAAGCTCAAAAATTGAATAAAGAAATATTTGAAACCATCTATTTCGCATCAATGACCGCTTCAAAAGATTTGGCTGTAACGAATGGTACCTATTCAACATTCAAAGGTTCACCTGTCTCTAAAGGCATATTCCAATTTGACATGTGGGGTATAACTCCGGATTCAGGCCGTTGGGATTGGACAAGCCTGAAAAAAGAAGTTAAAAAACATGGAGTTTATAATTCATTGTTGCTGGCACCTATGCCAACAGCTTCTACTTCCCAAATTTTAGGAAACAACGAGTGTTTTGAACCTTACACTTCTAATATTTATACCCGAAGAACTCTTTCAGGTGAGTTTATCATTGTAAACAAACACCTAATGAAAGATTTAATTGAACTGGGTTTGTGGAATGAAAAAATGAAAAACCAAATGATTCAATCAAATGGTTCAGTACAGGATATAAACGATATTCCCGATCATATTAAGGAATTATATAAAACCGTTTGGGAAATTTCCCAAAAAACTATAATAGATATGGCTGCCGATCGAGGTGCATATATTTGCCAAAGTCAAAGCATGAACATTCATATCCAAAATCCGAATTTCGGAAAACTTACATCTATGCATTTCTATGCCTGGAAAAAAGGATTGAAAACAGGTATGTATTATCTTAGATCAAAAGCAGCTACTGATGCTATTAAGTTTACTGTAGACAAATCAACACTACAAGAGGTTTCCAAAAATGATCCGGCTCTTCAAACAAACCAAAACCGATCAGACATGGTTTGTTCTTTAGATAATCCGGATGAATGCGAAGCATGTGGTAGTTAAAATAATCGTAGAGACGTTGCATGCAACGTCTCTACGATTATTAATTATTACATCGTTTTTTTTCGTTAATACGAATAATACATTACTTTTGCTCTTCAAAGAAAAAAGATGTCGATTTTTACCACAATTATGACCATCATTACGATCCCCTTTCGGGGATAATATATCTTTTTTTGCCTTACCAACCCTACCCTATTTAATTTTTTAGTAACAAACAACAAAAATAAATTATGCTGGTTTTAAAATTTGGAGGCACTTCCATGGCTACCTCCGAAAGCATGCAGAATGTTAAGGATATCGTTCTTGAAAGGTCTGGAAATGAAGATGTAATTGTAGTGGTTTCTGCCTTGGGAGGAATTACAAATTTATTGAATGAAGCTGGAAGTCAAGCTTCAAAAGGCGAAATAGGTTACTCTGAATTACTCAAAGAAGTAGAGACCAGGCATATTCAATTGGCATCTTCTTTAATTGCTCCTGCTGTTCAAGGAAGCACGATGGGTAAAATCAAACTTCATATCAATAAAATTGAAGATATCTGCAAAGGAATCTTTTGGATAAAGGAAATCACCAATAAAACTAACGATTACCTACTCAGTTTTGGGGAGGTTCTATCTTCCTTAATTTTCAGTGATTATCTGAACTCTATAAATAAAAAAAATCATCTGGCCGATCCCCGGTTATTTATTAAAACGGACAGT
>JAOUKG010000881.1 GCA_029882725.1 Cyclobacteriaceae bacterium | reverse complement strand
CCTGTGGGAAAAATATTACGTGTGGCTGGTTCGGATGTCCATCCGGACCTTAAAGCAAAAACCAACACCTATGGCTGGTTCGGAGTCCATCCGGACCTTAAAGTGTCAATAATCATAAAGTATGCAATGGATAATCATTGGGATACGGATGGATATCCGTTTTTGAATCTCCACTTTCCTGGTGATTTTTGGATTTGCAGCAAAGATCAAGGGACCGGACGGACGTCCGGACCAACGTGAAGGGGATAATTCGGGCCGGACGGGTAGGAAACATACCTGTGGGAAAAAACATTACCTGTGGGAAAAACATTACCTGTGGCTGGTTCGGATGTCCATCCGGACCCTAAAGTAAAAACCAACATCCATGGCTGGTTCGGATGTCCATCCGGACCTATTTAATCGCTTAGGAAGTTTATTACTTAAATGCAGCACGTATAATGTGCATGGATACTTCCTTTACAATTTGTTTTTCTTCTCTTTGATTTAAATTATAGATATGATCCCCTGTATCTGCAATTTTTCTCCAATTATCTTTCTCCAATCTATATACGAGAATGTGTGATAATAATATCGAATCACTTTTCAAATGCAGGGTAATTTCCATCTTTCTACTTCCTTCAGGATAATCTGTAGAAACGTCAAACGGAGATAAACTTCGTAGCGTAGTATGAGGAGGTGAAATTTTTTGGACTGGTACTTTGGTTGCTTTACTTATTGTTTCATAATAGGGATAAGGACCTGTTACAGACTCTGTTGAAAAGAAGTAATTTGAATCTACTTCCAAAAGAGGTTTAACTTTTAACATCCATTCAGGATCGGGATTGTCGAAATAGTAGTAATAGTGGTCTATTTTTGCATAGTATGAATTTTCACAGGAAGTTATAAACAAGAAACCAAACGAAAAAAATAAAAGATTCAGGTATTTCATTATTAAATAGTTTTTTGACAGACCACGGTTCAATGCCATCTATTCAGGCTGTTATGTTAAAATATAGTACCCAGACACAAACGATACTGGTTCCTAAATTTGGGTTTGAGAGTTTAAAATCCAGATTAATTTGTAATTGATACTAAAAAACAAATAAAACGAGAGCCTTTCTAATTTACTATTTAGAAAGGCTCTGAAAGTATATCATACGATGATAAAAATTATTTTAAAGTTCTCATATAGTGTACTAAAATCCAACGATCTTCTTCACTAGGAATTTTCTTATCAAAACCAGGCATTTCATCTTTACCTACTGAAATTTTATAGAACAAAGAACCGTCAGTTTGTCCGTGAACTTCATCGGTAGTAAAATCACCTGGATAAGTATCCAACTCAGCAGCTTTAGTACCATCACCCAGACCTTCTTTACCATGACAAGACTTACAATGCTTAGCATACAAAGATTTGCCTATTGACTGCGCTTCACTATCATATTTTACAGGATTAACTTTTTTTGCCTCTGCAGCAGGGGCTTTCCATTTATCATCCTGATCCAATCCCCGAAAGGAGAAAAATAATAAGGAAGTAAATGCTACAATAACAACTAGATTAACTGAGGTTTTCATGACTTTCATAATTAAAAATTCAACTTTTCGATTTATATATACAGTACAAATTATATACCAAAAACATTAATATTCCCCAAACCGAAAGTAATATAATATTTGGGAAAATCAATAGCCACCAGGGTGTTTTGTCTCTGGTACCCCACATACTTCTTTCAAAGAAAGCTTGATCAATTTCAACAGGTGTACCATAGGTTACTACTGTTTCTTGCCTAATGGTACCATAGAGGTAATGATCGTCAAGAAGTAGTCCAACAACCAATGTTCCATCAGAACGCGCGGGGAGGTCGTTAATTAACTCAACACTAGCCTCCCCGTTTTCATCAGTTGAATAAAAGTCCTTTCCAATGGTAAGGTTGCGAAAACTCCTTTTTACATAAAATGTAACATCCTCTTCTGCAACAGGCTCTCCAATGGAATTCACTAAATGCGCTGAAATATATCCCAGACTATCTTTTTCACTAAATTTAAGTTCAATTATACAAGTT
>JAOUKG010000880.1 GCA_029882725.1 Cyclobacteriaceae bacterium | reverse complement strand
AGTGTACCAGTTCTCTTACCGGAATTTCTTTGAGTTGCCTGCCCTTGTGGTGAAGGAAAACACGAACAGTTACGTTCTGCTTGATAATTCTGGCGAATAGCTGTTCGTAGGGGATGCAGTTATCTCTGGCAGCTTTATTGAGGTATTGGACAACATTCCTGGTTATCTTCTTTTCATATCCGAAAATATCAACCGAGATATTTTCAACTGCATTTTGGAGTTTCCGAGTTAGGTCAGGCCTTTTTCGATTTTCGTTTTTAAGCATATAGATTTGAATTAGTTGTTGACGTATAAATGCTGATGAATAGTGGGATTGAGTATTGCTGCGTGAAACTGTTCTAACAGTATGGGGTCTCCCAGTTTCCCAACCCTGGTTTCACATTCCCGATAAAGCTGAAGTGGCGCTTTCCGTTTGCTTGGTTCCTTTCTTTCATTATTAATGAAGCGTCTGATTTGTGCATGAAGAATTAACTTTGCACGAACCTCAAGTTTTCGTTTTTCATGTTCTTCCCACCACTTTTTAGTGCCGGAAAAACCACTCGAATTATCTGGGTTGAAATATTTGTAAGGAAGCTGTACAAATCGTTTTTCAGGGTCTTTCTCAATGAATTTCCTTACCAGGCCAACCCGTTCCACGTAAATTTGATGGACATTCGATAAGTTTCCGGTTGATACCGGCTCATACCAGCGAAAGATTAACTTCTTTCCAATTTCTTCTTGTCTTTCAGTGAGAAATGTGCCGGAATACAACACGTTTTTGGCAAGGCTCCAGAGCAAGGTAACGTACAAATTAAGGGAGGCGGAGCGAGCCGGATCGGGGTCAGGGATTTTCACATCCCCAGACCTTCGATTCTCAGCCCGCTTTATCCGCACTTTTTCCCCTGCATCTTCAATTTTTTCTGCATCTTTTTCCCCTGTGTATCCTGTTCCTGTGTTGCCAGTATCGTAGCTTGTAAATTCTTTTTCATTCGTGAGCGGTAGCGAACTCCTTTTAAAACTGTTGCCAGTGTTGTAACCTGAATCGTTGCCAGAAGCATCCATTTGCTTTGAACTTTCCGAGTTATCTACACCCTTTAATAAATTATTATTTATGTAACTATTGTTACAAGAATCTGTATGAGGACAAGTTGTCGTATGTTTTTCATTAACTACATCATTTTCAAGGCTTTGCTTCAACGCATTGTCAAGGCTTATTTTTACCTCATTGAGGGTTTTTCTACATCTTGCTAACAAGATTTTCGGGTTTATGAACAGCTCATAACTTGAATTGGAACCATGCCAGATTTTATCGGTAATAATTCCGGCTTCTTTTAAGCGTAGTATGTGTCGTTGGATCGTTCTTGGACTTGCATTGGCCATCTTTGCAAGCTGCACGTTATTGGTGCGAATAGGGGGAAGATTATCAGGATCAACTTCTGCAATACCGTTTGCTTTAACCAGAGAAAGGCCATAAATGCGTATAATATCTTTAGCGGTAGCGGATGCTCCCTGCCTGACTTGTTCAGAAAGGGTATCTCTGGAATCATTGTAAATTTTTATGTAATGGTCTAAAGCATTGAACGATGTTGAATAGTTTATTACAATCATTGGTTATCGCTTTTATGATTACTGATTTCGTTGTTAGTCAATTCGAGTAGGCTAAGTACATAGCCGTTAAATAATTCTTGTGCTTTTTGCTTTGCATTTTCTAACCCCATGCAAGTGCAGTTCCTAATCCCATCCAAATCGCTTTTTAACAGATACTTTTCGCCTGATAGATTTTCAAGTATGAACCGAACCGGAGGATATTCACCGGAAAGCATGGCAACCCAGTGTACATTTGTTCTTCCTACATATTTCCATTCCAGCATTTTAATCCTCATCGTCAATTATTTGTCGGAAAGCACGATAAATGCCGAATCGCTTTAAGTCCAGGTTTGTGGCTTCACGTATCAGCCGTACCTGGTGTACCCATACAATCCCAGGGACTTCATGGGATGGTGATGTCAGAAGCTCTGCCACAAAAATTATCCGGTTGCTGTTGTGGGGGTATAGCTCTTTTGG
>JAOUKG010000091.1 GCA_029882725.1 Cyclobacteriaceae bacterium | reverse complement strand
TCTACTAAAAAACATGTCTACTTCCCCCGGGCTTCCCACACTAAACAGTCCTGCATTCTCGAGGAAAAAAGGTCTCTTTTCAGGAAAAAAGAGGTTAAATCTATTCAAGTTTACTTGTTGTTCATCTACTTCCACCTGGGCAAAATCAGTATTGTAGGTAAGATCCAGAGTAACATTGGGAGTAATACTATATTTTACATCAGCACCAAACTCTCCTTCCAGCTTGGTATCGTGAGGTTCAACAACCCCATCGGTAACCGCCCTTCCCAATACATAAGGTATAACCTTAAGATTTCCCGGATTTACCAGATCCAAACCAGAAAGGGTTCCTTCCAAGGAAAGTCTTTTTAAATCAAACTCAATAGGTAAAGGTGCCCAAAATGCGACTTCATTGGTTTTAGTAATATTCCGTTGGAAATTTAAACCCCAAGTTTGGTCCTGGCCTGCCTGAAACCTGAGCGTTTTAAAAGGAATGGCAAATTCAGCACTCCATCCATAATCTCCCACTGAGGTTTTTACCGTCCAGGCAGCATCCCAATTTAAATTGAAACCGCCAACCACGCCTCCTTGTTGCCTGTTTTGGTTGAAATTACCCTGTCCCTCATTGTCCACCTGAGCATCGTATTCTATTCCTTGCGAATTGGTACCAAACATGAAACCGTTTTGGTTATCATGATAAGTATCCAGAATAAATAAAAAGGCATCAATATTTTCCAAACTGCCGTCTCTTCGCATATCACTAACTACCAAACTACCAGGATTTGATTCATAACAAATAACAGAAAGGTAAAAAGTTTCGGCAGTATAGGCTATACGCACTTCAGTTTTTTCAGAAACATCCTCACCCGACTGAGGTCGTGTTTGTATCAATTTTGTAATTGGAACAATATTTTGCCAAACAGCATCATCAATAACAAGTCCATCAATCTCAGGTTCTTCTTCAATTTTATTGGCTGTAGTCTCGGGCCTTTCCTTTACATTAGGCATGGTAAGCTGTTGTGCCAAAGCAAAATTTGAGGCAAAAACCAATATCAGCACTGAATTCAAATAGAGTGCTTTCTTCATTATCTCAATCATTTTCATAGTAAACATTGCCACCCACGATGGTCATTTTAATTATTATATTTTTTATTTCTACTGGATCAAATTCGAATGGATTTTTATCCATTATTACCAAATCGGCAAGTTTTCCCGGTTCAAGTGTCCTTTTTATTTTTTCATCGAAAGAAGCATAGGCAGCATTCTTTGTATAGGCCATCAGGGCTTGCTCAACAGTTATTTTTTCTTCTGGCACCCAGCCTGCCTGATTTTGCCCATCCAGGGTTTGACGGGTCACAGCGGCATAAATTCCCTCCAAAGGAGTAGCGGGAGCCACCGACCAATCACTTCCAAAAGCAAGTAATGTCCCTGCATCGGTCAATGCTTTAAAAACATAAATGGTTTGAACTTCATTTGGGTTAGATTTAAAGAGTAAATTAATTGAAAACAATCCTTTATATCCTATAAATGCGAAATAAAGCAAATAAACTGATAATAAGGAGTAAATTATTTTAGTTGGGGTATAAATTTTGTGCGTGGTTATGGAGCAGTCCTTTCATAAATATTAAATAAAAAACCCCTTTTCAAAATTTTTAAGAATTGTAAATAAAAACCTAATTAACTCCTACACTTTCAACTTTTTAAATCTATTTTATTTTAACTATTTCATTTTACGTATTTTTTAATTCAAGCCATAGAGTTTGCCATATCATTGAATTTTTTGCAACAATTCTAATCACATAATATCAAATTAACACTTAACTTGGTTAATTGCGTTGTAATTTATAATAAAATAGGTGCTTTCTTGTCAATCTTGAAATTGCAATCTATTTTATTTTTTGTACCTTTGAGGTTCGTTTTTATACTATTATCCAACAATTTAAGGCATGAATTTGGGATTATATACACCGGAAATGGAGCACGACTCCTGTGGGATAGGCTGTATTGCTAATATAAATGGGTCAAAATCACATAAAGTTCTTTCTGATGCACTCGAAATGCTTCGTCGCATGGAGCATAGGGGAGGCCGTGGAGCTGACCCAAAATCTGGCGATGGTGCCGGGGTTCTTATCCAGATCCCCCATCTTTTCTATAAAGAAGAAACAGCAAAATTAGGATGGGAACTTCCTGAAGAAGGAAAATATGGGGTAGGAATGCTGTTCTTTCCTCGTAACCCTGTTGTACGTGAAGAATGCAGACGTGTATTAAATGTACACATACGTGATCTTGGGTTTGAACTTTTAGGATATAGGTTTGTTCCTATTGATGATAAAGTACCGGGTAGCACTGCCTCTCTTGTTCAACCAGAAATTGAGCAGGTCTTTGTAAAACCCATAGATGAAAACCTTTCCGAACAGGATATGGAAAGGAAATTATTCGTACTGAGAAACCACGCCACACACTTTATTGGTAACAATATTCAAGGAAATAATGGAGATTTTTATGTACCAAGCTTTTCCTCAAAAGTAGTTATTTATAAAGGACAACTTAGAACTGATCAAGTACTTACATTTTATAAAGACCTCCAAAACAAAAAAATAGAAACGGCTTTGGCACTTGTTCATTCCCGTTTTTCTACAAATACATTTCCAAACTGGAAATTGGCACAACCTTTCAGGTTTCTCGCACATAATGGCGAAATCAATACCATCCGAGGAAACCTTAACAAAATGAAATCGAAAGAAACTGTAATGTCTTCGGACCATTTTACAGATTCTGAAATGAAATTGTTGTTGCCAATAACGGATCCTACTCACTCAGATTCTGCTAATCTCGATGCACTTGTTGAACTATTATACCTCTCGGGAAGATCATTGGCTCATGTAATGATGATGATGATACCTGAAGCCTGGCAGGACAACAAGGCGATGAGCAAAACCAGAAAATCTTTTTATAAATACCATTCTGCACTTATGGAGCCATGGGACGGCCCTGCTGCTCTGGTATTTACAAATGGTACAGAAATTGGTGCTACACTAGATAGAAATGGCCTGCGCCCTTCGCGTTATTGCATTACAAAATCCGGACAACTAATTATTGCTTCAGAAGCAGGTGCTCTGAAAGTTGATCAATCGGATATTCTGGAAAAAGGCCGCTTGCAGCCTGGTCGTTTACTTATTGCCGACCTTAAAAAAGGGGTTATACGGCACGACAAGGAAATCAAAAAGGAAATTTGCAATAATAAACCTTATGATGCCTGGATTAATAAACATCTCGAAAAACTTCGTCTGATCCCTACACTTGATGAAGTGGACACCATTGTAGATGCAGAATCCATTACACAGCGTCAAATGACGTATGGTTATACCCGTGAGGATTTAAAACTAATTTTGGCTCCCATGGTTGAAACGGCTATTGAGCCTGTAGGATCTATGGGAACAGATTCACCTCAAAGTTTTTTATCCAATCATTCACAGCATATTTCATCTTATTTTAAGCAGCTATTCGCACAAGTAAGTAACCCTCCCATTGACCCTATCAGGGAACGTTTGGTGATGTCGTTATTTACTAAAATGGGGCATAGTCCTAATATTTTGAAGGAAGTGCCTGAGCATATCAGGCAAATACACCTTTCGCAGCCTGTTTTGAAAAATTCAAGTTTGTTAAAAGCCAAAAATCTTCAGCAGATAGGTTACAATACGCAGGTAATAGATTGTACATTCAGAGCAGACGGCGACACAAGTCGTTTATACAGAAGTATTTTAAGGATTTGTCAGCAAGCAGAAAACGCTGTTAACAACGATGTGCAAATACTCATTCTTTCGGATAGAAGTATCTCTGAAAATCGTGCGCCAATACCTTCATTAATTGCCACAGGTGCCGTTCATCATCACTTGATTAATTGCAGGATACGCAACAAGGCCAGTATCGTAGTAGAAGGAGGTGATATATGGGAAACCCATCATTTTGCCACTCTGATTGGTTATGGAGCAAGTGCTGTAAACCCCTACATGGCACATGAGACCATTATCGATATGGCGAGAAATGGCAAGATCAAAGGCAAGTTTACAGAGGAAGATTTACTGGATCGTTACGAAAAAGCAATTGGTTATGGTTTATTGAAAATCATGTCTAAAATGGGTATAAGCACCCTTCAATCCTACCAGTCGGCTCAAATATTTGAGGCAGTGGGTTTACACCCCGATGTAATACGGGTATGCTTCAAAGGCACGATAAGTCGTTTGTCGGGTGTTAATTTTGAAGGTATTGCAAAAGAAGTACTGTTACGCCATAATAAAGCCTTCCCTAAAAATACTAAAATTGAAAAATTATTGCCTCAGGGTGGTCTTTATCAATGGAAACCAGAGGGGGAAGAGCATTTACTCAACCCCGGAACTATCCATCTTCTTCAAAAATCGACTTCTTTAGGGGATTACAGTCTTTTCAAAAAATATTCTGAACGGGTAAATAATCAATCGAATAAACTCATGAACTTAAGGTCGATGCTTGAGTTTAAAAAGAGTGAACCCATTTCTATTGACGAAGTGGAACCTGCAGAAGAAATCATGAAACGATTTGCCACTGGAGCAATGTCGTTTGGATCGATTTCACATGAAGCACATTCCACATTGGCTATCGCGATGAATCGCATTGGAGCCAAAAGTAATAGTGGCGAAGGAGGGGAAGATGAAATTCGATTCCAGAAAAAAGAAAATGGTGATTGGGAGCGTTCGGCAATCAAGCAAGTTGCTTCAGGCAGGTTTGGAGTTACAAGTAATTACCTGGCCAATGCAGATGAACTTCAAATTAAAATGGCCCAGGGGGCGAAGCCCGGAGAGGGCGGACAGCTTCCCGGGCACAAGGTAGACGACTGGATTGGAAGAGTAAGGCACAGCACCCCGGGTGTAGGTCTTATTTCACCTCCACCTCACCATGATATTTATTCGATTGAAGATCTTGCCCAGTTGATCTACGATTTAAAAAACGCAAACCCTGAAGCCAGAATCAATGTAAAATTGGTTTCTGAAGTAGGGGTAGGAACCATTGCAGCCGGCGTTTCAAAAGCCAAAGCCGATGTAATATTGGTAAGTGGTGCCGACGGAGGTACAGGGGCATCTCCGATAAGTAGTATCCGTCATGCCGGACTTCCCTGGGAACTTGGTCTGTCGGAAGCACACCAAACACTATTGCTCAATAATTTGAGAAGCCGTGTTACTCTCCAAACGGATGGAAAAATAATGACAGGGCGAGATTTGGCAGTAGCCACTTTGCTGGGAGCTGAAGAGTGGGGAATTTCTACAGCTGCCTTGATTGTGGAAGGTTGTGTAATGATGAGAAAATGTCATCTGAACACCTGTCCTGTAGGTATTGCTACTCAAAACAAAGAGTTGAGAAAATTATTTACCGGAAATCCCGACCATGTAATTAACTTCTTCAAGTTTCTGGCGCAAGAATTAAGGGAAATCATGGCCGAGTTGGGTTTCCGAACTATAAATGATATGATCGGTCAAACCAATTACCTTAAAGTAAGGGAAGGAATCGAACACTGGAAATTTAAGGAATATGACCTTGGTCCTATTATTCATAAGCCCGTTGTACCTCCGGAGACGGGTCTATTCAAACAAATGGAACAAAATTTCAGACTTGAAAAAACACTAGACAAGGAGTTGATTCAGGTTGCGAAACCAGCCATTATTAATCTGGAGAAAGTAAAAGGCAATTTTGAAATAGAAAATATAAACAGAGCAGTAGGAGCCACATTATCTTTTGAAATTTCAAAAAAATTCGGTAGTCCCGGATTACCAGAAAATACGATTGAATTTGATTTCAGAGGTTCTGCAGGACAAAGTTTCGCAGCCTTTTTAACAAAAGGAGTAACCTTTAAACTGGAGGGAGAAGCCAATGATTACATTGGAAAAGGCCTCTCTGGTGGAAATTTAATTGTATATCCTGACAGGGATTCCACTTTCATTGCAGAAGACAACATCATTATAGGTAATGTCGCTTTTTATGGTGCCACTTCAGGTAGTGCCTACATAAGAGGATTGGCCGGAGAAAGGTTTGCTGTGAGAAATTCGGGAGTAAATGTAGTAATTGAGGGAGTTGGTGACCATGCCTGCGAGTATATGACAGGTGGCAGGGTAATCATACTAGGAGAAACAGGAAGAAACTTTGGGGCAGGAATGAGCGGAGGTATAGCCTATATTTATGATCCTGAAAATAAGTTTTCCCCGAAATGCAATAAAGCAATGGTGAGCCTGGAAAAACCTGCTGATGAAGACAAGCAATTTTTGATGGAACATCTTACCTCCCATTCTGAATTAACAGGAAGTGCTATAGCCGAAAGATTATTGGGCAACTGGCAAGAATTGGTAAATCATTTTGTAAAAGTAATACCGAATGATTACAAAGCTGTATTGGAAAAACAAAGAAAATTAAAAGAAACCGCAGGCATTTAATATGGGAAAGATAGACGGATTTTTGTTGTTCGACAGAGAACTACCGGAGTCAAGGAACCCGGTCAAAAGAATAAAAGATTATAAAGAAATATATAAGGACTTTCCTGCAAAAAAGACTGTTACTCAAGCCTCAAGATGTATGGACTGTGGTGTACCTTTCTGCATGAGTGGCTGCCCGTTGGAAAACAATATTCCTGAGTTTAATGATGCTGTTTATAACGAAGACTGGACACTGGCTGTTGATATACTTAAGGAGACCAATAACTTTCCTGAATTTACTGGTCGTATTTGTCCGGCTCCTTGTGAGGGAAGTTGTGTTTTAGGTATAAACAAACCTCAAATCACAATTGAACACATTGAGAAAACCATAGCTGAAAAGGCCTATGAATTGGGGCTGATGAAGGCAGATCCTCCATTGAAAAGAACCGGAAAAAAGGTAGCAGTTATTGGGTCTGGCCCTGCAGGGTTAGCTACTGCTGATCAGCTAAATAAATCAGGGCATACTGTAGAGGTATTTGAAAGAGATAGTCACGTTGGAGGATTGTTACGTTTTGGAATACCCGATTTCAAATTAGAGAAGTGGGTAGTAGAAAGAAGAGTAAATATCATGAAAGAAGAAGGCGTGGTATTTCACACTAATTCGCATGTTGGTAAAAACGTAGATGGAAACAAACTGGCCAATAATTTTGATGCATTGGTATTGTGTGGTGGATCTACCGTTCCTCGTGATTTGCCTATTCCGGGCAGAGAGTTGAATGGAGTTCATTTTGCCATGGAATTTCTTACCCGCCAGAATAAAGTTGTGAGTGGTGAAAAAGTCAATGACTTTATTTCTGCGGAAGGAAAAAATATTATTGTAATTGGCGGAGGCGATACAGGTTCCGATTGTGTGGGGACTTCCAACAGGCATAAAGCCAAAAGTGTAACTCAAATTGAATTATTACCTACTCCTCCTACATCAAGAACCATTGAAAACCCCTGGCCGGAATGGCCTATGATTTTGAGAAGTAGCAGTAGCCATGAAGAGGGATGTACCCGGGAATGGTCTATTATTACTGAAGAATTCATTGCGGATGATAAAGGCAATGTTAAAGCTATTAAAATTACCGAAATTGAGTGGTATAGCGAAAATGGCCAAAGAAAATTCAAAAAAATTGAAGGATCTACCCGCGAATTACCTTGTGATCTGGCATTTTTGGCTATGGGATTCCTGTACCCTGAAAAGGAAGGAGTTTTGGCTCAATTGGGTATAGATACCAATGAAAGAGGGAATGTAGATGATGCTAATTATAAAACCAATGTAGATAAGATTTTTACAGCTGGAGATATGCGAAGAGGGCAATCGCTCGTAGTTTGGGCCATCCGGGAAGGTCGTGAAGCAGCCAAAGAAGTAGATGCTTATCTGACTCAAATGTAAATCCTATTGTATAATCCGGGTTCAATGCCGTTAAGTTAAGAGGAGAGCAGCATTAAAATTGTAGTAATTACCAATTCTCTGCTGTACCAATGACCCTAAGGGTCACCCAAGAATAACCCCGGGTCAAATTTCCGACAAGTCGGAAATTTGACCCGGGGAAAAAGACACGAAGCGACAATCGACCCTGTAGGGGTCGCCTAAATCGTCATGTAATCAATTTTGGTCTTGAATCTTCATTGGGCGACCCCTACAGGGTCGATTGTATAATCACATCACTTCACCGCGTCTTCGACACGGTGTTATTAGTAGGTGACCGCCCTACGGGGGTCAAAATCAAGTGATAGTCACCTTAACTTAACG
>JAOUKG010000879.1 GCA_029882725.1 Cyclobacteriaceae bacterium | reverse complement strand
CCCTGTAAGAGCAGGAGGAAGAAATGACCCCGCCGATAACACGGGACTTGCTCATTATTTGGAACACATGATGTTTAAGGGAAATGACAAGTTTGGTACATTGAATTACCCGGGTGAAAAAGTTCTGTTAGATAGTATAGAATGGATGTTCAATGAGTATGCGAAGTTGACAGACTCGGTGGAAAGAAAGGAGTGGTATGCTCAAATTGATGAAATTTCGGGAAGGGCCGCGAGCTATGCCATTCCAAATGAATACGACAAACTTATTGCTGGAATAGGAGGGAAGTATCTAAATGCATATACTACCAATGATAGAACCGTATATACGGTAGATATTCCTTCCAATGAACTCAATAAATTTTTGGAGATTGAAGGTACAAGGTTTTCAAAAATTGTTAATAGATTGTTTCATACTGAATTGGAAGCGGTTTATGAGGAAAAAAATAGAGGTTTAGACAGTGATGGGAGGAAGGTTTTTGAATCGTTGTTGGGATTGTTATTTGAAAAACATCCTTATGGTACGCAAACAGTTATAGGAACCATTGACCATTTGAAGAATCCTTCAATTATAGCAATTAAAGATTACTTTAATGCCTATTATCGGCCAAATAATGTAGCCATTTGTATTAGTGGGGATATTGATTACACTCAAACAATAACCTCTATCGATGCTTTCTTTGGTAATTGGGCAGAAAACCCTGATTTAAAAGAATTACCTAGAATTAAGGAAGATCCTATTTCTAAACCTCTTACTAAAGACGTTATAGGACCTGATGCGGAAAATTTAATTTTAGGTTTTAGAATGGATGGAATTCCTGATTCTTCTTATATAAAAATGGAGTTGATGGACATGATATTGAATAATTCGGAAGCCGGATTGATTGATTTAGATTTGGTTCAACAGCAGAAAGTGTTGAGAGCCAGTTCGGGAGTATATGGCATGATGGATTATTCTATTCATTATTTTTCGGGATTTCCCAAGGAGGGGCAAACACTTTTAGAAGTGCAAAATTTAATTTTAGAGGAAATTGAAAAAGTAAAAAATGGAGATTTTGAAGATTGGCTGATACCTGCTGTAGTTGCTGATTTTAAAAAATCCAATATGAAACAGTTGGAAAGTAACAGTTCCAGGGCTAACATGATGGTAATGGCTTTTACCAACCACATGTCTTGGGAGGATTATTATTCCCGTTTGGGGCTTATGGAAAGTATCACCAAGCAAGATATTGTTGATTTTGCTAATGAATTCTATCTGGATAATTATGCTGTGGTATATAAAAGAACAGGAGAAGATCCCAACAAGAGAAAGGTTGAAAAACCTTTAATTACAAAAGTACCACTCAATAGGGACACGGTTTCAAGTTTTTATGCCACCCTGATGGAAAAGGAAAGTCCTAAAATTCAGCCTGTTTTTGTTAATTATGAAAAAGACATTCAAAAAGGAGAATTGACCAATGGTGTAAAGGTTTTAACCAATCAAAATATTGAGAACGGATTGTTCCAACTCGACTACTTGTTGGATATTGGAAGTAATAATGATCCATCTCTTGAAGTAGCAGTACAATTACTTGAATATTTAGGTACTGAACAGGTTTCTGCAGAAGAGTTTAAAAAAGAATTGTACAAAATAGGGTGTAGCTTTAGTGTTTATGCGGCCAATGAGAGGATTTATGTTTCCCTAGATGGCCTTGACGAAAATTTGGAAAAAGCCATTGGATTATTTGAAAGCCTCTTATCAAATGCTGTTCCCAGTCAGGAAGAATTGGATAAACTAGTACAAAGGCTTTTGAAAGCGCGGGAAGATTCAAAGAAAAATAAAGGTGAAATATTGTTTTCGGGATTAATGAATTATGCGCAATATGGTCCGAAAAACCCTTTTAATAATGTTTTGTCAAATTATGAAATGAATCAATTGCAAGCTGAGGAATTGGTTGATAAAATTAAATCCATTTCAAAAATGGAACATAGAGTTTTGTATTATGGACCCAGAAGTGTTTCTGAAATTCAAACAGTTCTTGAAAAATACCATGTTAAGCCCGGTGAAC
>JAOUKG010000878.1 GCA_029882725.1 Cyclobacteriaceae bacterium | reverse complement strand
GAAGCAAATGATAGGGTTAGGTTTGGTGCCAATATTGGTGTTTCTCGACTTGAATATGATAGGATTGGTCAGGATAACAATACATGGGCTCCTTTAACTACGTCTTATTTGCAAGTGCCATGGGTAGAGCCAACAGATGCTAATGGAGCCTGGGTAAATACAGGATTTCTTGCAAACGTTGTAGGAATAGAGGCTACCTCTGTATTCAAAAATATAACCAGAAGAACAACAGGGAACTTTTATACAGAAATTGAAATTATTGACAATTTGAAGTTTAAAACTGATGTAGGGGTGGATTTAGGGCAAGTTGAAGAAACTACTAGAAACCCTGATGTATTTAGTCCAGGCGGTTCCGGTTATAAGGGTATATGGCAAGACAATAAATGGTTAGTTACCAACACCCTTAATTATCAAAAAGCCATTACGGAAGAACATTATTTGTCCATATTAGTAGGTCATAGTTATGAGAGATTGAATATAGAAATTATTCAAGTTGAGGGTACTGGTTTCGTGAGTGATCAATTGCCCAATGTAAATTCTGCTTCAACTCCATCTTTGACTAATGCAGAAGGAACAGGATGGGGCATAGAGTCCTTTATTTCCAGATTAAATTATAGTTATTTGGATAAATATTTATTTGAAGGATCATTTAGGAGAGATGGGTCCTCTAGGTTTGGTACTAACAACAGATATGGTAATTTCTGGGCTGTTTCAGGAGGATGGATTATAAGTGAAGAGACCTTTTTTACTGATGTTTCCTTTATTGATATGTTGAAATTAAAGGCAAGTTATGGGGTCGCAGGGAATGACCAAATTGGTAATTTTAGTTCTTTGGGATTGTATGGAGCGGGAACAATTCCTGATTATAATGGAAATGCAGGAATTAGACCATCTAATCCTCCAAACCCAGATCTTACTTGGGAGGAAACTAATCAAATGGATATTTCTTTAAGTGGTGCTTTTTTGAAGAATAAATTAAGGATGGATGTTAGTTATTATATAAAAGACACGAAAGGCTTATTACTTGATGTGCCTATTCCGTATTTGACTGGGTTTACCTCCAGAACGGCTAATATAGGGGAAATAAGAAACTCAGGTATAGATATTTCTTTAAGTGGAGATATTGTTGAAAGTGATGACCTACTTATATCAACTACTTTGAATTTGGGATTCCTGAAAAATGAGGTGACTTCATTACCTGAGGATAATTTGGATGAGGCTGGAAGAGCCTTTGTTGGTGGTTCAGCAAGCCAAAGGGCAGTTGAGGGCTACGGTATAAATGAATTTTATCTCATAAGATATAAAGGAATAAACCCAGCTACTGGAGAAGCAGAATGGTTGGATGCCAATGGTGAAGTTACAAGCTCTCCTGTTGCAGCCGATCGTAAGTTGCTTGGCTCTGCTATTCCCAAATTAACGGGAAGTTTTAGGGGGACAGTTAAATATAAGGATTTTGATTTTGGCGTCTTGTTTACTTTTGTAAATGGAAATAAGGTCTTTTTAGGTGACTTGCGGTTTACTGATAATCCAAATAATTATGATTTTTTCAACTTGTCTACAAGGTTGTTGGACACTTGGGAGCAACCCGGTGATAACTCCTATGCACCAGCTTTTACGGCCACAACATTCAGCACTTTTGCACAACGTTCTAGCCAACAATTGTTTGACGGTTCATATATTAGGTTTAAAAACATTAGCTTTGGATATAATCTCCCTAAATCAATGTTGGAGAAAATTTCAGTAAATAATGCGAGGGTATATCTCATGGGGCAAAATGTTTGGACTTTTGCTAGTGATTTATGGGATTTTGGAGTAGAACCTGAAATAAATGGAGGAGCATCCAATGCACAGGTACAAGGGGAATCTTTTTTTACAGCTCCTATGCCAAAAACAATTACTGTAGGTGTTAACCTTAGTTTTTAACAAATGTTAGATTTAAAAGAAATCAAAATGAAAAACGCAATTAAATATATAGGGGCTATCTTGATATATTGTTCTTTATGGTCTTGTAAGGAAAATTTGGAAGAGATTACTCCTGAACAGGATTT
>JAOUKG010000877.1 GCA_029882725.1 Cyclobacteriaceae bacterium | reverse complement strand
TATTGATGCTGGAAATCTTGTGCCAGATTCAGTTGTTATCGGTATGGTTGAAAGTAAAATTCGTGAAAGTGGTGATGTGAAAGGGTTTATTTTTGATGGATTTCCACGCACCGAAGCTCAAGCTGTCGCTCTCGATGAGCTAATGGTAAAATTAAATCAAAAAATCAGTGGTTGTGTGGCTCTGGAAGTTGCAGATGACGAACTTCGTGCCCGACTTACACTTCGCGCAAAAACTTCAGGCCGTGTTGATGATCAGGATCCTGCTAAAATTGAAAACAGAATCAAGGTGTATTACGACGAAACAACGCCGGTAATAGGTTTTTATAAAAATCAAAACAAATATTACCCAATCCATGGGGTAGGTGAAATTGAAGAGATATTTTCAAGTATTTGCCAGGTTGTGGATACGCTCTAAATTCTTTAAATAAAAGTAAAATGTCCGCAGGGGAAAATTTCATTGATCAAATCAAGATTTGTTGCAGAAGTGGAGCCGGAGGCCCAGGTTCTGCCCATTTTCGAAGAGAGAAATTTGCACCGAAAGGGGGGCCCGATGGTGGAAATGGAGGAAGAGGTGGTCATATTATCCTCAAGGGAAACTCACAATTATGGACTTTGCTGCATCTCAAATACAGAAAACATGTGTTGGCTGATGATGGTGAGAGGGGAGGTCCTTCCAGAAGTTCGGGTTTGAGTGGTGAGGATATTGTTCTTGAAGTGCCTTTGGGAACGGTTGCCCGAAATACAGAAACAGGTGAAGTGAAATTTGAAATCACAGAAGATGGTGTAGAACATATTCTTGTACCAGGAGGACGTGGTGGATTAGGAAATGAGAATTTCAAAACAGCTACCAATCAGTCCCCTCGTTATGCCCAGCCTGGTGAACCTAGTATTGAAGAATGGATTACTCTGGAATTGAAATTATTGGCCGATATTGGTCTGGTTGGACTTCCAAATGCGGGTAAATCCACTTTGTTGTCTGCGATTTCTGAAGCTAAACCTAAAATTGCCGACTACCCTTTCACTACTTTGGTGCCAAATCTGGGTGTTGTTCCTTACAGAGATCACAGGTCATTTGTCATGGCCGATATCCCCGGTATTATTGAAGGGGCATCGGAAGGAAAAGGATTGGGTTTGAGGTTTTTAAGACATATTGAAAGAAACAGTGCATTGCTGTTTATGATTCCTGCAGATGCTAAAAACCTAAATGACGAGTATCAATTGCTCCTGAACGAACTCAAAAAATACAACCCTGAATTACTTGATAAAAAAAGAATTCTTTCCATAACAAAAAGTGATCTTCTGGATGAGGAACTTATGGAGGAAATGAAAAAAGATCTGCCCAACGATATTGAATGCGTTTTTATTTCTTCCATAACCAATACGGGAATTGAGGAATTGAAAGACCTGATTTGGAGAATCTTAAATGAATAGAGTGTCAAAATGACATAGTATTCAAAGTGGCAAAATAATTGACAAAAAATACAGGAAAACATCATTATATAGATGAAAAAGAAAGATAAGACTGAAGAAACCGCTGAAAAGCAAGTAAATCAGCAAGAGCAGGAGGTTCCCAATGAAAACGAACCTGAAGTAGAAACTAAGAATGAAGAAAATTCGTCAGAGGAAGAACAACCTAAGAACGACGAATTGGCAGAGATGAAAGAAAAATATCTCCGCTTGTATTCTGAATTTGAAAATTTCCGCAGAAGAACAGCAAAAGAAAAGTTATTACTGATGGATTCTGCAAATGAATCCCTGATAACTGAACTTATACCGGTATTGAATGATTTTGAACGAGCTCGTGATGCTGCTGGTAAGGAAGAAAGCCCTTTAAGCGAAGGGCTTGAACTAATCTTTCACAAATACAAAAAAGTGCTTACTCAAGCCGGTTTGAAAGAAGTGGAATGTGGTAAAGGATCTGATTTTGACCCTGATTTGCATGAAGCAATTTCCCAAATACCTGTACCTGAAGAAGATCTGAAAGGTAAAATAGTAGATGTTATTGAAAAAGGATATTTACTGAAAGAAAAAGTGGTCAGGTTCGCCAAA
>JAOUKG010000090.1 GCA_029882725.1 Cyclobacteriaceae bacterium | reverse complement strand
GGGTGTAAATTCATATCCATTACATCATTTCCATAAGAATATTGAAGCTCTAACGTAAAATCCAAATTGCCATATGTAACATAATTTGTAAAAGATCCCCATCCTTTAGGTGTTCCATTACCTATTATCATTCTGTCAGCATCGGTAATAGCATAATCACCATTAACATCAAGATACTTTATATCTCCTGGTAAAATGGTAAGACCGTTACGATAACTTACAAATTTTGCAGCTTCATCCTGCTCATCGGTACCCCAGGTTCCCAATCGTACCAGCCCCCAAAATGACCCTACCGGTTCCCCTACTCGTATAATATTTGTTGGGTTTGTGAAATTAGGGCCACCAACACCAAAAATATCTGAAGGAGTGGCAAGGGAAAGTACCTTATTGCGGTTCATCGAGATATTGAAAGTAGAATTCCAGGTGAATTTACTCGTTTCAACATTTACGGTATTAACAGAAAATTCAATACCCTGATTCTGCATTGAACCTACATTTTTCCGAATCACAGCATATCCACTGGATTGTGGTACAGGAGCATCCAGAAGCATATCGGTGGTTTTCCTGTAATAATAATCTGCTTCCATTGTGATTCTGTTATCATACAATCCTAATTCCAAACCTATATCAAATTGTGCTGTTTTTTCCCACTTCAAATCAGGGTTTGCCAATCTATTTAATCCAGTACCTCCAACAGCTCCATTGCCCCATACTGTTCTATAATTTGAACTTAAAAGTGACAATGAGGAATAGGGAGGAATTTCTGAGTTCCCCGTAAGGCCATAACTTGTACGTAATTTTAAATTTGAAACCACTTCATTATTTTCCATAAATGCCTCATCTGAAATTCTCCATGCCAATGCCGTTGATGGGAAAAACGCAAATTTATTATTGTCTCCAAACTTCGAAGAACCATCGGCACGAGCCGTAAAAGTTAGCAGGTATTTGCCCATCAATGTATAATTAACCCTTCCGAAGTATGAATTTAAAGCATTTCTAGAAGCATTGGTTTGAACGTACATATTATCACTTCCTGCTCCTAAATTATTGTAAGTAAAAAAATCTGTAGGGAAATTTCTAACTCCCTGGTTCATAAAAAAGTTGTTCGACTCCTGCCACGAAACACCCAAAAGTCCTGTAAGTGAATGGTTTTCATTAAACTCTTTATTATAAGTCAGATAATTTTCAACCGACCAAAATGATTGTTTTGAATTACTTGTAGAAGCTGAAGCTATGCCAGATGAACTTAAAGTACTTGTGCTAAATTCATTGTTTTCCTGAGTCATTACATTAGTTGCAAACACTGTACGCATTTCGAGGTTTTTTGTGAAAGAAATGTTGGAGTTTACACTTCCAAGTACCGTTTGTGTGTTGAGAATATAATCACGACCATATAATCGGTGCATGGAACTTCTTGTTCCTTCCGCAAATGGGTAATCCCGGTTATCAGCAAAGGTTCCATCGTCATATTTAACAGGAAGAAATGGAAAATCTTCCACAATTTGCCTTGCCACAGCATCACTTACATCCACTAAATTTTCAGTTTGGTTGTTGTAACTCAAAGTACCTCCAACCTTTAACCACTTTTTCACCTGATCATCAATGGTAATTCTTCCTGAATACCTTTGTAAATATGACGTCTTAAGGAGCCCCTCATCATTCCGAAAACCAAGGGAAAGTGTATAGGTGGTTTGGTTATTACCCCCCGTAAATCCCAACTGATGATTCTGTGAGATCCTGTGTTGAGTGGTCTCCTCCAACCAATCAGTATCGTACTTAGGGTTTCCGGAAGCATCAAATATTCTTGGGTCTGTACGGCGTAATGATGGGTTTAGATAAGCCCATTTACCTGCATTCCAACCTACAGGATCAAACTTTTCCATATTGGCCCAAGCCAAATCCTCAACCTCAAGGTATTCCTTGGCATTGAGCACCTCACGTTTATTTGGCCCAACCGTTGGTACACTAAAATCAACATTATATGTTACTGTACCCTCTCCCGATTTTCCACGCCTTGTCGTAATCAAAATTACGCCATTTGCTCCTCTTGCACCATAAATGGCAGTTGAAGAAGCATCTTTTAAAACTTCGATAGACACAACATCGTTAGGGTTTAAATAATCAATTGCCTGGCTAAACTGATCCTGATTTCCCTGTGGAAGCTGTACACCATCTACTACATAAAGTGGGTTATTTGAAGAGTTGATCGAACTAAAACCACGAATACGCACATTGGTTTTCCCTCCTGGACGACCGGAGTTTGTATTCACCTGAACTCCAGCAATTTTACCTGCAAGAGCCTGATTAAGAGAAGCTGCCGGGCGCTCCCTGATTTTATCTTCATTTACAGATCCAACAGCTCCGGTAAGATCTGAACGTTTCTGCGTACCATAACCGATTACAACAAGTTCGTCAATAAATGTAACATCTTCTTCCATTGCAACAGTAATAGTTGTTCTATTATTTATGGGAATCTCTTCGGTCTTAAAACCCACAAAAGACAAAATAAGCGAGCTTGTCTTGATGTCTGGCACCTCCACCGAATATTCCCCATTTGTATCGGTAACAGAGCCCGTACTAGTTCCTTTGACAAGCACTGAAACCCCGGGTAAAGGGGAATCATCCAAGGCCGATGTCACTCTTCCGGTGACCAATTGAGCCATCGCCATCCCACTAAAGCATAGTAGTAAAGCGACTAAATACATTTTTTTTACCATAGCATTAATTTTTGTTTAGTTTAAGGTTATAACAGTCAATCAATAATAATATTTTAAAAATAATTACATAAAATACTAATCAATATACACTTTAATATTTATTTATTACTATTATTTTTGAATAAATAAAACAGATTAAACCTAGAGTTAGAAAACAACACTAATCAATGTATTTTCATTTTATATTAAATGCCTTTAGTTAAACAGTCCCACAGAAAGTAGATTCAGCTTTTGGGTAAATAATTAACCCAGTAAAATACTCCTAAACCAAGGTCAGGAAATATTATCTCAATAAATTTGAATTGATTTACATTACTAAAATTGCTCTTTAGCAAATCAAAATAATAATTTTGTATCAATTTTACAGATGATTCAAATTCATCTGAACGTTATCATTATATTTACGCCTGTATGGAAAATCAGCTTTCCCTTCTGGAATTCAATCAGGTAATCAAAGGTGTTTTACAAGATCACCTCAATAACTATTATTGGGTAATTTCTGAAATTGCTTCCCTGCAAGTCAATCATTCAGGACATTGCTACCTTGAGTTAGTTCAAAAAGAAGATCAAAAAATAGTAGCTAAATCAAGAGCAACTATTTGGTCTTCCCAATACGCTTCAATTTCCACTGAATTTGAGATGGCCACCGGGGAAAGTCTAAAGCAGGGAATGCACATCCTATCCTGCATTTCTGTCAATTTTCACGAAGTTTATGGTTTGAGCTATAATGTAGTGCGAATTGACCCTCGATTTACTTTGGGGGAAAGAGCAAGAAACCGAAAAGAAATAATTGACCGTCTCACCCGGGAAGGGCTGGTAGATCAAAACGGTTCGCTGGATTTCCCATTGGTGCCACAGTCAGTTGCTATTATCTCCTCCCCTACGGCCGCTGGTTATGAGGATTTCCTAAACCAAATTTCCCACAACCCCTATGGCTATGCGTTTTACACGAAAACTTTTCCGGCTATTCTTCAGGGAAATGAAGCAAGTGATTCCATAATATCAGCACTTAACAATATTATCGATGAAATTGAATATTTCGATTGCGTTGTAATAATCCGTGGCGGGGGATCACAAATTGATCTGGATTGCTTTGATAATTACGACCTGGCCGTTGAAATTGCATGCTTTCCTATCCCTATTTTAACTGGTATTGGCCATCAACGCGATGATACAGTGGCCGACTTAGTTGCACATAAAAAACTTAAAACCCCCACTGCAACAGCCGATTTTCTTTTAGATCATTTCAGGTCTTACGAAGAAGACATAATGGATATCTATAACCAAATTGGAGATTTCACGAGACTATTCATTTCAAAAGGTCTGGAAAGTTTAGGAAAATATCCAATAAAAATATTAAAACACTCAGGGTCTATTCTGGAAAACAATAAAAGAAAATTAGACCTTTACGCAGAAAAATTAAAAAACAATTCAGAAAAAAATCTTCGAATTCACCAGCACCAACTTGAAGTAATTGCTGAACAAATTAAAAAACACGACCCCTACAAAATCCTGCAAAGAGGATACACCATGACTACTATAGATGGGAAACCACTAAAAAAAGGGTCAAAAATCACAGAGGGTACAGTTATGAATACCGAGTCAGCCTGGTTTACTATAACAAGTGAAGTAAAAACCACAAAAAACAAAAACAATGAATGAAGAAATAACCTATGAATCTGCCCTTCAGGAATTACAAGATATATTGAAAAAACTGGAAAGTGGAGAAATATCTTTGGATGAAATCACTGAAAATGTAAAAAGAGCTACTTTTTTACTCGGTTTTTGCCAGAAAAAATTAAGAGCACTTGAAAGTGACCTTGATCAATTACTCGAAACCGAAGAATAAATTATAATTATATATTTAACTGTTATATTTTGCTGTTGTTAAATATAACAACAAACTGAAATCTCAATCCTATGAAAATAAGTATCAAGTTATCCTTAATTCTACTCCTTATTTTATCAAATAAGGTTATAAACGCCCAATCCGGGTATTGGCAACAAAAAATAGATTACAAAATTGAAGTTGACTTCGATGTAAAAACGAATCAATACGAGGGAGAACAAACTATTAAATACACAAACAACTCTCCCGACACACTTAGTAAGGCCTTTTTTCACTTATATAACAACGCTTTTCAGCCGGGTTCCATGATGGATGTGAGGAACAGAACCATATCAGATCCTCATCCTTACGTAAGAGATAGAATTTCAAAATTAACCCCCGAAGAAATTGGATTTCTTCATGTTTCGGATTTTACCCAAAATGGAAAAAAAGCCAATATCACTGAGGAAGAAACCATTTTATCGGTTGAATTGGCTGAACCGATCTTACCCGGTGCTACTGCAACATTTAAAATGAAATTTAAAGGCCAAACTCCATTACAAATCAGAAGATCAGGCCGTGACAATGCTGAAGGGATTAGGTATTCCATGTCGCAGTGGTATCCAAAACTCTCAGAATATGACATCATGGGATGGCACTCCAATCCTTATATTGGAAGGGAATTTTACGGAGTATGGGGTGATTTTGATGTAAAAATAACCATTGATCCTACCTATGTAGTGGGGGGTTCAGGATATATCCAAAATCCAAACGAAGTTGGTCATGGCTATCAAAGTGCAGGTATAAAGGTCAAAAAATCAAAAAAACCTATTACCTGGCATTTCAAAGCCCCAAATGTACATGATTTTATGTGGGGTGCCGATCCTGATTTCAAGCATGTAACTGCTCAGGTTCCCGGTGGACCAACTTTGCATTTTTACTATCAACCTGGTTCCGAGACTAAAGATTGGGAGTTGTTACCTGATATAATGGTCAAGGCGTTCCAATTCATGAGCGAAAATTTTGGAAAATACCCGTATGATCAATTCTCAGTAGTACAAGGTGGTGATGGGGGAATGGAATACCCTATGAGTACACTTATTACCGGAAACAGAAGATTGGGTAGCCTCGTTGGAGTTACTGTACATGAAGCCTTTCACAGTTGGTATCAAGGAATATTGGGAACCAATGAAAGCTTATATCCCTGGATGGATGAAGGTTTTACATCCTATGCTTCCAATAAAACCATGCACTACCTCTTCAATCCGGATTCTCATGAAAATCCGCAAAGAGGAAGTTATAGGGGCTATTTCATGAATATTATTAATGCAACAGATGAACCAATGACCATCCATTCCGATCATTATTTAACGAATGCAGGTTATTCTTCAAACGCCTATTCCAAGGGGGCTGTATTTTTACACCAATTGAGCTATATAATAGGTGAAGAAAATCTCATGACAGGAATGAGAAGGTATTTTAATGAGTGGCAATTCAAACATCCCACTCCCAACGATTTAATACGTATTATGGAAAAAGTTTCCGGGCTCGAATTAGACTGGTATAGAGAACATTTCATCAACAGTATCAATACTATAGACTACAGTATTGAATCTATTACTGAAAAGGAAGGAAAAACTTACGTTGAAATTAAAAGAGCGGGTAATATGCCAATGCCAATTGAGCTAATGGTGGAAACTATTTCAGAAGAAAAGGTTCTTCATTACATTCCATTAGTAATTATGCGGGGAGAAAAACCACAGGAAAACAAAGAAATCATCTGGAAAGTTGAAAAAGACTGGGCCTGGACTAGTCCTACGTATCTACTTTTGATTGATCTCCCTCTTTCTGAGATTAAATCTGTTGAAATAGACCCCAGTGATAGAATGGCTGATGTGAATAAAGGGAATAATAAAAAATTATTCAATAATGAAAATTAGCTTTCTACTGTTAGTAATAATTTCAACAATCATATCATGTACAAGTGAATCAGAAAAATTCACAATAATGACGTACAACATTCGATACAGTACAGAAAATGATGGAATAAATTATTGGGAAAACAGAAAAGAAAAAGTAAAAGGGATAATTGACTCATTGAATATTGATGTTTTTGGTTTACAAGAAGCCTTACAGAGTCAGGTAGAATATATTCAAAATCAATTTCCCCATTATGAAATGTCGGGAGTTGGTCGTGATGATGGCAAAACCAAAGGTGAATATGCTCCTGTTTTCTGGAAAAAGAGCAAATTCACCTTGGTGAAAAACGGACATTTTTGGTTACGCGAGGATCATACTGTACCGGGAACAGGTTGGGACGCAAACATAAACAGAATTGCCACCTGGATTATTTTAGAGGATAATTCTGGAGAAAAGTATTTTATTCTAAATACACATTATGACCATCAAGGAGAAGAAGCGCGCAGAAACAGTTCCTTATTGATACTCAAAAAGATTGAGGATCTATCGGAAGGCTTGCCTTTGGTTGTTATGGGAGACTTAAATGCCGACCCTGAATCAGAACCCTATAAAATTCTTGAAAAAAGTGATATATTAAAAGACTGCTTTAGCGAAGTAAATTCAAAGGATATCAACCACGGAACCTTTGCCGGCGGTTTTAGTATTGAAAATTTAAATGATAAAAAAATTGATCATATTTTCTCCAATGAAAAATTGGTTACACTAGAAGCACATATAATTTTCAATCAATACAATGGATACTATCCCAGTGATCATTTACCTGTAATGGCTACATTGATAGGAAAGTAAGGTATGGGGAGAGACTGAACTTAATTAGTAGGACCGGATGGACATCCGGACCAACCCATGAAGGGCAAGGGGATAAACCTAATTAGAGAGGACCGGATGGACATCCGGACCAACTCGTGAAGGGCAAGAGGATAAACCTAATCAGAGGGGACCGGATGGACATCCGAACCAACTCGTGAAGGGCAAGAGGATAAACCTAATCAGTGGGGACAGGATGTACATCCGGACCAACCCGTGCGGGGTAAGGGAATAAACCTAATCAGAGGGGACCGGATAGACATCCGGACCAACTCGTGCAATCCCTTATTAATGTTTTTTTTGTGGAATGACAATTATTAATGATAACCATCCCACAGAAATGGAATGTGTCTAGAATGCCAGCCATCCCGGAGAGATGGAATATTTGTAGAATATCAGGGTACTAGTTTCCCGTCCCGTTAGGGACGTAATGTTTTTAACTCAACGTTTTGATGCACGATTTTTAGGGAACCCCTCCATTTTTCCTTGTACTTCTGATAATACAACGTAATAATTAAGCCCTATTTATCTCAAATTAAACTTTTTTATATTTCCCAGCATCCTCTATACCTGTTTATTTCGGTTACTGTTGAGGGCAAATGTTGTGGGGGAGAACACGAACAACGTGGGGGAGAAATTGTTATAAACGGATGTGGGAATGTTTCGGGGTGATGAATTTTATCCCGAAGGTGGGAAGGTTACGTTTCCCCCGGAATGTTAATTCCCCACAAAACATTTGGCTGATGCGAAAAATGTTTTGCGGGGGAAAGGATTATGTGCGGGCGAACACATGAAATGCGTGGGTGAACACGTCGGGCGAACACGTCGGGCGAACACGTCGGGCGAACATGTCGGGCGAACATGTCGGGCGAACATGTCGGGCGAACATGTCGGGCGAACACGTCGG
>JAOUKG010000876.1 GCA_029882725.1 Cyclobacteriaceae bacterium | reverse complement strand
GGGCCTCATTTCAGGAATATAATTTTTATGAAAATTGGTTATCAATTGTTGAAAAGGAATTTGTTTCCCCCATTGCAGATGGTTGGAAGGCCTCTTACGATTATTATTTGCTCGATAGTTTGTATTTAGGAAATGATTATTGTTATAAGATTGACTTTTCACCAAAAAGGGATCAGGATTTAGCCTTTTCGGGCACGATGTGGATTACAAAAAAGGAATATGCATTAAAACAAATAGATGCAACAGTTCCCAAAAGGGCTAATTTAAATTATATAGAAAAAATAAAAATCCAGCAAGAGCTTACCTCAACAGCCACGGGCCCCTGGATACCATTAAAAACAAGAGTTTTACTTGATGTAAGTGAAATTTCCAAAAAGTCACCGGGTATGTTGGCTAAATTTTATGTGAGTAATAAGGATATTCAAACCAATATTAATCGGCCCAACAGTTTTTACGAAGTGCCTGTTGAGATGGAGGAGGGGATCCAGGATGCCGACGAAGAGTATTGGGCAGAGCATCGTCATGACAGTTTAACTGCCACGGAGATGAATGTATATAATATGATAGATACCCTCAGTAATCTACCCTCGGTAAAGACCTATCTGGAAATTGCCAAGTTTTTAGTGAATACATATATACCGGTAGGTATTTTTGATATAGGGCCCTATACAGGAATGTATGGATTTAATGATATTGAAGGATTACGTCTGGGCTTTGGATTACGTACTAATTTAAAGTTCAGTAATAAATGGGTATTGGGAGGTATTGTAGGTTATGGTTTTAAAGACGACCGTTGGAAGTATGACCTTGGAGTAAAGTATATTGTTAGTAGAAACCCATGGACAACGATTTCCTATAAACATAAATTTGATATAGACCCCATTTGGTTGTTAACCGGTGAGCGCGGGCCTGAAAGTTTGTTTTATGCATATACCCGGTTTGGAACACTTGTAGATCCTTTTGCGCATACGCTCAATATGTTGAAATTTGAAACACAATTGGGAACAGGGTTAATGGGAACCGTAATATTAAAACATCAAACATTTATTCCGGAGTCTGATTTTCAATATATAAAAAACCCCAATACGGCTTTAAGTGAATTGAGGACATCCTTTACAACTACCGAAGGAAACTTCGAATTACGGTATGCAAAAGATGAACTATTTATAATTAATGATAATGAAAGGCTTTCTATGGGGACCAATAGGTATCCAGTTCTCACACTTCGTTATACTTTAGGATTAAAAGATGTTTTAGGAAGTGATTTTAATTATCATAAATTATCCGGATCAATTAAAAAGAGCCAGAAAATGGGTGTTTTTGGTGTAAGTGACCTTTCGCTTTCAGGTCAATATATATTTAGTCAGTTACCTTATCCATTATTAAATTCACATATTGGAAATGAGACACCATTTTATGTGAGTTTTGCAAACAATTTGATGAATTATTACGAATTTACTAGTGATCATCATGTTTCTTTTCGAATGCGGCATCATTTTGAAGGATTGATTTTGAATAGAATACCTTTGATGAAAAGATTGAAGTGGCGGTTAACAGGCACTGCAGATGTAGTGTATGGAGGGATAAGACAAGAAAATATGGATATGGTTGTGGATAGAATTGATAATTTGGGAAACCCTTATTTTCCTTTTCAAACCTTTGATAGCCGACCTTATATGGAGTTGGGGTATGGAGTAGAGAATATATTTAAAGTTTTACGTGTTGATTTTTTCCATCGTTTAACATATTTAGACAGAGCCGATGTAAATCCTTTTGGAGTGAAATTCAGTTTTCAGTTTATCTTGTAAAAGGGTGTAATTCCGTGTACGAGTGCAAAACATTGCGCCCATACACGGAAATTGAGGTTATAGATTATTCTTTTTTAGTTCTGAAACGGCAAAATTAACAGCCCTTGCTGTAAGTGCCATGTATGTGATAGAAGGGTTTTGACACGCACTGGAGGTCATGCAAGCACCATCTGTTACAAAGACATTTGGAGAGTCCCACACTTGATTGTGTTCATTCAAAACTGATGTTTTGGCTTCTTTTCCCA
>JAOUKG010000089.1 GCA_029882725.1 Cyclobacteriaceae bacterium | reverse complement strand
GGGTGCGACAAATGTTTTACCTCCATCGTCAGAATAGCTATATTGGTTCATCATATAAATCCGTTTGTCATCATTGGGATCAACCAAAATCTGACTTGCATACATAGGCCTGGGATTCCAGTCACTCATAAATGTCCAGGAAACTCCTTTATCATCCGACCTGTAAATTCCAGCTTTTCTACGTGTATAGGCAGTACTGGCATTATATTGAAACCCTTGTTCTACTGATATATAAACCACATTGGGGTTTTTTCGATAGATGGAAATTCCAATCCTTCCCATTTCCCCGGAAGGTAAACCCGCAGTTATTTTATTCCAGGAGTTTCCTCCATCCACTGATTTATAAAGCCCACTACCAGGACCTCCCCCATGAAACCCATACGGTTTCCTTCTTCGCTGATAGGTAGATGCATACAGAATGCTCGAATTGGAAGGGTCCATAGCCACATCTACTACCCCCGTATTTTCATCTATATACAATACATTCTTCCAGGTTTCACCCCCATCGGTAGTCTTATAAAGACCTCTTTCTTTGTTAGGGCCCCACAAATGTCCCATCGCTGCCACAAACACGGTATTCGTATCTTCAGGATGTACAACAATACGCCCGATGTGGTGCGTATCTTTCAGTCCTTTATTAATCCAGGTTTTACCTGCATCTTTTGAATAATATACTCCGTCGCCCCAACTATTGCTTTGCCTACTGGCTCGTTCTCCCATACCCACCCATATATGAGAAGGATGTTTTTGATGAATTACAATATCACCTATAGAATGGGTGGCTTCATTTTCAAAAACAGGTTTAAAAGTCACTCCATTGTTTGTGGTTTTCCATACACCTCCCGTTGCCGTAGCCAGATAAAATGTAAATGGGTCTTTTTCCACCACATCCAAATCCACAATTCTACCACTCATTGTTGCAGGACCAATATTTCTGAAATTCAAATCAGCATAAGTATCGGATGAAATATCTTGAGAAAAAGCCTCGCTGACAAAAAGAGTCATTGAAGACAAAAACATATAGTATAAAACAGATTTCATAGGTATAGATTAGGTTAAGCGGCTCAATATACTAATGAAAACCACTAAAACACAAAAGCTTTTACAGCAGTGGGTTCGTTTTTGACAATATGTTTTTTAGATTTAAAATGAAATTCGCAAAAAAGGGAAAAAGACCTTTTCGCAAATCAATTCCGCTAAAAAACTGAAATGAAAACGATACTCACAACTCTTCTAATTACATTGTTCCTTTCTACAAATGTTACAAATGGGCAGGAAAAGTACCAAACACAAAATGTTGTTTTAGTTACCCTGGATGGCTACCGCTGGCAGGAAGTCTTTCAAGGTATAGACTCTACCTTGTTGTATAGTAATTTTACCCGAAATAAGGCAGAACTGGAGGAAAAGTACTGGAAATCTACCACTATTGAACGCTCCATTGCTCTTAATCCATTTTTTCAAGGGTATGTTGCAAAAAATGGCGTCCTGTTAGGAAACCGCAATATAAAATCGGAAGTGGATTGCACTAATAAAATGTGGTTTTCCTACCCCGGTTACAACGAAATACTTACCGGAAAAGCGGATGATAAAAATATAAAGAGCAACGACAAAATACCCAATCCCAATGTTACTTTTCTGGAAGTTTTAAATAAAACAAAAGGTTTCAAAAATGGAGTTGCGGCTTTCGGCTCCTGGGATGTCTTTCCATATATAGTTAATGAAGAACGAAGTGGAGTTTATGTGAATGCCGGGTTTGAAAAGGCTACGCATAAAAAACTAAGTACTACAGAAGTTTTCCTAAATAAATTTCAGGAAGAGGTTTCAAGCCCATGGACAGAAGTACGACTGGATGCATTTACTCACAGGTTTGCCATGGAATACATGAAGAATTTAAAACCACGGGTAACCTACATCGCTTATGGTGAAACCGATGATTTTGCCCATGATGGAAATTACACAAAATACATTGAATCGGCTTATTTGGCCAACATATTCCTCATGGAACTATGGAATTTCATTCAACACGATAAATTCTATGCCAATAAAACTACACTTATAGTAACTACCGATCATGGCAGGGGAACAATTCCATTGGAAAGCTGGAAAAATCATGGATCAAGAGTTAATGGAGCCGATCAAATCTGGATTGCCATGATAGGTCCTGACACCAAAAATATTGGCAACACTTTAAAAGGTAAATTCAGGCAATCACAAATAGCACCTACCATTATGAAATTACTAGAGGTTCCGTTTGACTCGGGAGAAAAACCACTTGAGTTATTAATAAATTGAATTTTTGATAAATTAAAAGCTTCAATTATAAAAAGGGAACCAAAATAATAAATTCAACTGATAAACTGCCAGATCAGGAATAAATTAAAAGTTGTTCTTTTTATAGAAATGTAATTGTTGAAAATGGACATAATCTAAAATTTTCTCCAGATACTGTTCCTTTTCGTCAGATCCAATAATATTGGCATGTTCGGCACTTTCAACCGTCCAGAGGTCGGTTATAAGCTTACAACTTGCCTTATATTTTTCTCCCATAGATACTGGTGTCAGTTTATCTTTCTTTGAATAAACGAAAAGTATAGACTGAATATTTTTAATATCCTTAACCCTTTCAATCATTTTAGAATTTTTTCGAAGGCCGGGAAAAAATGGATATAAAAATCTAATCATCCAGCGGGCCTTTGCAGAAGCAGCCCAAAACTCCATCCATGAAGTAGCGGCACTTTCAAGAATGGCAAAGCTAAAACGATGATCGATTTCGGCAAAGGCAATAGTAGCCCAATGTGCTCCCATAGCTACTCCATGGTAACCCATAGGAAGATCCGGGAATATTTCCTTGGCCTTTTCTCCTGAAGCAATAATATCTTCATGAAAAGAAAAATTTCCACAAGTACTTTTGCCAAAACCGTTTAAATCAAATATTAATACATTGTACCCATTTTCCATAAGAAAATTGGCGTAACCTGAATTCACAAAATAATGTTTCCCCTCCTTACAGGCAGGGTGTCCCAACACAATTGTTGCCTTTTGTTTATTTTCCTGTACTGTACCCAATAAAGCGGAAAGCATTGCCCCCGATTTACTTTTATAGGTAAGCTCTTTCCAAGTAGCAGAACCATCAATTTCGGGTATACTCCCGCCTTTTCCCCTATATGAACCGTAAAAAGGCCCCTTTAGCATCTTATATATCCAACTCACTTGTCTTGATTTTCTTTTAAAGGTTCAAAGATTATAATAAGAATTAATATAACCAGTATCAAATTGGAAATATTTATAACCGGTAAAGTAGATTCTGAATTAATATCCTTCTTTTAATATTCAATCATCTATAAAACAATAAAATTTTATTAAAAACCTACCTTTCAAAAAACTGATTAATATGGAATTATTACTAAAGATTTTTCTTCTAATTTTAGAATACAAATCCAAACTCAATTAAAAATTAAAAAGGAAATTTCAATAGAAATTCCCTTTTTCACACAATATAAGTAACCTAATTATTTTTTATAAAGCCAAATGAAAGAAATTTACATTCTTACAAAGTTTATTGTAGTCGTTTCTTCCATTGTACCCGTACTTCCAAAAGTTGTAGACGTTGTTGTTCTTGTTCCTGATAATTTCAAACTGGTATCTGTTATTATAAATTTAAACAAATTTTTGGCTTATTTTTGTAAAAAAATAAGTTTATGCGAATCGTATTTATGGGCACTCCTGAATTTGCAGTGCCGGGCCTAAAAATTTTAGTGGAAAATAATTATGAGATAGTTGGGGTGGTTACTGCTCCCGACAAACCACAGGGGCGCGGCAAAAAAATCAGAGGTTCTGCTGTAAAAGAGTACGCAGAAACCCAAAATTTAAACATCCTGCAACCTACAAATTTAAAATCCGAAGAATTCCTTAATGAACTCAGGGCTCTCAAAGCTGACTTATTTATTGTAATAGCTTTCCGAATGTTGCCAGAAAGCGTTTGGAGTATGCCTCCCTTAGGCACTTTCAACCTTCACGGTTCCCTCCTCCCCCAATACCGTGGGGCTGCGCCTATTCATTGGGCCATAATCAATGGGGAAAAAGAAACAGGACTAACTACTTTTTTCCTTAAACACGAAATTGATACAGGAGATATTATTCTTCAGGAAAAAGAACCTATTCTTCCAGATGACACTACCGGAAGCCTATACCTCAGGCTAATGCACAAAGGAGCCGGGCTTATTTTAAAAACCGTGCAACTCATTGAATCCGGAAAAGTTAGCACTACACCTCAAATTTTCTCTGATTCTATAAAAGAAGCACCTAAATTGACCAGGGAAAACACAGAAATAAACTGGAATCAGCCCGCGGAAATTATTTATAACTTTATAAGGGGTCTCAATCCTTTTCCGGCAGCCTGGACCCTGCTCAATGAAAAGTATTATAAAATTTACGACTCTTCCCTTAGCGGGGAAAAGTATACACTGAAACCTGGAGAAATTAAGGTAGCTGATAGTCGGTTATGGGTAGGAACGAGCACCCAAAGCCTTGAGGTTATTGAGTTCCAGGCAGAAGGAAAACGAAGAATGTTTGTTTCAGAATATTTAAAAGGAAATACACTATGAAAATATCCATGATAGCAGCAGTAGCAAAAAACAGGGTAATTGGAAAAGATAATGACCTTGCCTGGAATCTTCCGGATGATATGAAGTTTTTTATGCAAACAACATCCAAACATGTGGTTTTAATGGGCCGAAAAAACTGGGAGTCAATACCCGATAAATTCCGGCCATTGCCCAATCGTATTAACATTGTTATGTCCAGAAATTCTTCCTACCCATTACCGGAGGGTGTGTTTTTGGTCGACGACATGCAAAAAGCCTTTGAAATAGGGGAAAAACACAACGAATCTGAGTTTTTTATAATTGGAGGGGAAGACATCTACCGTATTGGTTTTCCCTTTGCCGACAGGCTGTATATAACCGAAGTGAATGATTCCCCCGAAGGCGATGCTTATTTTCCTGAATTTGATAAAAATGAATGGAAGGAAATCTCTCGTGAACATCATCCTGCAGATGAAAGGCATGCGTTCTCGTTTGATTATGTGATATTGGAAAGGAAATAGTTAGGGGCTGAATATAAAAATTTGGTCTGCGCAATTTTTAAACTAACTCTGATTAACGGGATCGAATTGTTTTTTTTGTATTTAAATTGTAGGTCCGGACGGACGTCCGGACCAAAGGAGTTATCAGAGGACCGGACGGGTTATCAGAAGGGACCGGACGGACGTCCGGACCAACCAAAACGGTAGAGATCAGACCAACCAAAACGGTAGAGACGCGATGAATCGCGTCTCTGGAGTTTGGCTAATTTCTAGTGTAAAAATGCGCTGAAAATAAGGGATTTGCGAATTTCTGTGACTTCATGGTCATCTTTTGCAGGTCCACGAAGTGGGAGAAATTAATTCCCATATATTTCAACCAAATTTGAGCACGAAATTCGTTCATTAAATCCCCCGTGGTTTTGTCTTTATAGGATTTTTTAGGATACCATTTTGATCTGGGTAATTCGACAGGTTTAAGTTTTTTCATTCTTGCTTCGGCCAATAATAACATCGCATAACATGCCACTATAAATTCAGGCATTTTACTAACGGATACCTCATTCCTTACCTGAGCCTGTCCGCATCCTAAATTCGTTTTCTCTTCACGGAAATTCACTTCAATACCCCACCTCCATAAATAATTTTGCAAGAATTCTTCAATGCTCATATTGGTGTCGGTGCAAACCAAGTAGGCCGCTTTTCTATACAAGATTTTGGATGTTTTTGTAAGTCTATAGCCTAATGGTCTAATAATGACTATCTGAAGGTCTTGGTCACCGGCTTTTCTCCATTTTACATTCTTTATGATTTTCACTTGAAAGTCATGGATTTTCCCTGTAGCCCACGCCTTTACTTTTACCCACGGAACTTCTGAGGATTGTCTCATTTGTTCAGGGGTGGGCAAGGGTTCTCCATATACACGTTTACGTCCTGCTCCTTCAGTAAACTCGGGCCTGTCATATAATCTACAGTCTTTTCTTATACGCCCAATCAAGGTTACTCGTTCTGGTATGGGCAATTGTTTAAATACAGTGTCGTTGGTATAACTTCCATCCACTGATACAATTAACTTCCTCCTTTGCTGGCCTTGTTGGTCCAACTGCTCTCGAAATAGTAATATTCTGTCAGCTCCTACCTGACTTAACTTGAGCTTCTTTTGCTCCTCTTTAAAAGCTCTTTTTTCCTGTTCAGTGGCTGTAGCAGATACTTTTTTTACAGGTGGACAAGCGTGAAAATCAACAGGAATACTTTGAGCTGCCCCACTTTGGCCTGGGATAGCGCAGGCCACAGAGAGTTGGATGAAGCGTTGCCCCCACACAAAATTAGTATGAAAAGGTGGCCCCAGAGGATCCCTAAGCCATCTGGTTTTGGGTATCTTCTTGCCCACTTTGTGAAGAAGGGTATCATCTAAATGTGCTGAAACTGGAGTTTCTTGATTTAGATGATGTGTCAGGATTTCCTGCTGTATACCATGAAAAAGGGCTTCTGTATTCATGCGTTCTCCTTGGAATAATTTATAATAAGCTGTCCAATCTTTAAATTGCAATCCCCTAGAAGTCAGAATCCCAGTCAAAGTGCGACGACCTGCGCAATTGAACAGCCCTTGAGCTAGGTTTATGCCGCGCTCAAGAGTGCGGGATTGCCGGAATGCCCCATGACAATTTTTGAAAATAGAGGTAAATTCCTCCATTAATTTTTTTTCGGCAGTTTTTTTTTAAGAGAGGCCGTGGCCTGCTCACTTCGTTGGAGCACAAGGCGTTCATGGTCGTCAATGATCCACTCCACTTCTTCCCCCTTGGTGAATTCGATAGCATGAGCCACTGCAGCAGGAAAGTTGACATACCACTGCTCGCTACTCTTTCTTTTAATAAGTTGTACTTTTGTAGAATATCCCATATCTAGTTGTTTAACTAGATAAAAATAGCAAAAAAAAATGGTATTCCTAAACGAAATACCATTTTTTTCTGGAGTGTCTAGTTAATGACCAAACTCCAGAGACGCGATGAATCGCGTCTCTAAATATTATAGATTAAAATCCTGCGATTTAGTATCGCGTGAATTCCCACCAATCATCACCTTAAATTCTCCGGGTTCCGTACCCCAGGTCATATTTGCCCGAAGGAAGGTTAGTTCCTTTTCAGTAATTGTAAATTTCACTACCTTTTTCTCTCCCGGAGCCAGGGTTATTTTCTGAAATCCTTTCAACTCTTTCACCGGACGGGTTACACTTCCTACAAGGTCCTGAATGTACATTTGCACGGTTTCTTCTCCGGTAAAGTTTCCGGTATTGGTAATCTCGACAGATGCTTCAATACTCCACCCTGCTGGTAAAGAAGATGCACTTACTGCTACTTCACCGTATTCAAAGGTGGTATAGCTCAATCCATAACCAAAGGGGTATAAAGCATCGGTTTTTACATCCCTGTATTTTGACTGGTAAACTCTTTCTGAAGGATGCTCGGAATAATCGCCCTTATACATTCTTCCTGTATTTTTAATACTGTAGTACACAGGCACCTGACCAACACTTCGCGGAAAGCTCACCGGAAGTTTTGCCGATGGATTGTAATCCCCAAATAACACGGAGGAAATGGCATTTCCAGCTTCTGAACCCAAGGACCAAACTACCAGAATTGCATCTACGTTTTCTTCCAACCAGGTTAAGTCCAGCGCTCTTCCGCAATGTACAACCGCTACAATAGGCTTCCCTGTTTTTTTCAACTCTTTGATGAGGTTTAACTGATTTTCAGGAATTTGAATATTAGACCTGGAAGCGCCTTCTCCGTTCATAACAGAAGGTTCTCCAACAGCCGCCACAATGATATTGGAAGAACGAGCAAGAGATAGTGCCGCTGAAAGATCTTCTGGTTTGGAATCAAAAAAGGAAGCTCCAACATGAGAGACCAAATTAACATCTCCCGCCAAAAGAGTTATACCCTCCTGAATTGAAACGGGGTGCTGTGGTTCACCAAAAAACGACCATGTACCGTTATGCTCTGCCTTTTCCATAGCATAGGGGCCAATAAGTGCTAATTTTCCCATATCCTTTTTCAGAGGGAGTATATTGTTTTTATTTTTTAACAAAACAATAGACTTCATGGCTGATTCACGGGCCACTGTAAGATTCTCTTCACTTCTGATTTCATTTTGTTCCCTTTCCGCA
>JAOUKG010000088.1 GCA_029882725.1 Cyclobacteriaceae bacterium | reverse complement strand
CTAATTGCTTTAGTTTATTAATCCTTCTATAGCAGTACCTGGTGTCAAGGTTCATTTTAGAAACAATCATTGAGGAGTATACTAGGAACTCATCATTTTGAAGCTGATCAAGAATTGAAAGAATTGTGAAATCCGTCCATGTTAAATTCCATTCCTTTTTTATAAAAGACTGTAATTGATGAATAGTGTAAATAAAGTCCGATTTATTTGATAGTGTCATCCTCCCATAAAGTTAACTATATTGGTATATAGTACCAAACAAGAATGTTGAATATGGGTACCCGCAGGTGTAAACAGACAGCCCAAGATTAAATTATTATTTAAGATGTAATTTAATCTATTATTTACTGAATTCTAGAAAGTGATATCTCCTAAAAAAAACCGGATAATTACTTAAATGAATATGATATCATAAATTACTATTGAAATGTCGAGAAGAAAGTTTACATCGAAACTCAAGACTAAAGTGGTTTCGGAATTGTTAGAAGAACGTTCGAGTTTGTCTTAACGAGCTCAAAAGCACGAAAGAACATCTAACAATTGAGCAAGTGGAAGCTCATTTTATTGTGATAACTTTTTGAATTAATCAAACTCACATGTTCAAAGAAATTTCAATTCGACATCAAAGATAAAATAAAGTCTACTATCCATAATATATAGCAAATAGGGCATTTCGTTGAATACAATTGTGTAGTGGGTAATTGGAAATCTGCCAAGCTAACATTTTTATATTGAATGCAGGTTAATTAAATATAAAAATGTTAGCTTGGCTAATGGCAAGTCGAAAGTGCAGTGGGAATCTATTACCCTACTTGCCATATACCTACCTTACGTGTAATGCAAAAAAATGAAAATTACAGGAATAGAATTAAATAACGTCAGAGGCTTTGATAGGGTTGATAAAATTGACTTTTCAACAAAAATTAATGTTCTTGTAGGAGCTAATAATGCAGGGAAGTCAACTATCTTGAAATCAATCTACTTGCTTCAAAATAGTCAAGAAATAAACCGAAATGATATTCAAATTGGAGCGGATAATGGAACCATAGGGTTGTATTTTACAGGAGGACACCCACCAAATATCATATCTGACCATCAATTTCAAAAACTTCAAATGTCTTTAAAAGACAATACTAAGATACTAATTTCAAAAGTTGGAAGTAACGGTCATTTTTCTTCAATAGGGATTCACGAACCAAACAATCTTATTTACCCATATTGGTCAAAAAGAAAAGCTGTTCATTTTGTAGATAAAATCAATGAAACAAATACGAACTCTGTACTTGGAAACTTCACCAATCTATATTCTAAAATAGATAGACTAGTTACTCCTCAATTTCAACCAGGGAACAAACAATATGTTAAAGCTTGTAATGATATTTTGGGCTTTGAAGTTTCTACATTGGCAAAAGGAGATGGTAAACAAGCAGTCCTTTTTATTCATAACCAAGAGCACATCCCATTAACAGCAATGGGTGAGGGAGTAACAAATATTCTCGGTTTAATTACAGATTTATGTGTGGCAGAGGAAAGAATATTTTTGATAGAAGAACCTGAAAATGACGTTCACCCTAAAGCATTAAAAGCTTTACTTGAATTAATTGGAGAAAAATCAGAATCAAATCAATTTTTCATTTCTACCCATTCGAACATTGTAATGAAACATTTGGGAGCCGTTGAAGGTTCAAAAATTTTTAGTATTACAAATAATAGAAAGGATATTGTTAGGCCTAATCTGAGATTATCTTCTATTGAAGAAGTGCCTGATACACCTAGAGATAGACAAAATGTTTTGGAGGAAATGGGATATGATTTTTTCGATCTTGATTTATGGAAGGCATGGTTATTTCTAGAAGAGTCATCTGCCGAAGTGATTATCCGTGATTATTTAATTAGGTGGTTCGTTCCTAAATTAAAATATGAATTAAGAACATTTTCTGCGGGTTCCACAAGTCGCGTTAAGCCAAAGTTTGATGATTTTAATAAATTATTTGTCTTCCTTCATCTTGAACCTACATACAAAAATAAAGTGTGGGTGTATATAGATGCTGGTGAACAAGAAAAAAGCATAATATCGGATATGCGTTCAACTTATTCTACATCCGGATGGAATGTAAACAATTTCGATCAGTTTTCTGAACACGACTTTGAAAAGTATTACCCTCAAAGGTTCCAAAAAAAGGTAACTAAGATTTTGGCAATACAAGACAAACAAGAAAAAAGGGCTGAAAAAAAAGAACTTCTTATCAATTTGAAAAAGTGGATTTCTGAAAACGACAAAGGAGCAAAGGAGGAGTTTAAAGTAAGTGCGGCCGAAATAATAACAGTCTTGAAAACGATTAGAAAGGGAATAAATAAAGGCACCTAACAAACTTGAATTGCATTGAAACTGAGCTTAGCTAGGACGTTATGGTTTATATAAGGTTAGGGATGAAAACCCATCTTACGAAAATTGAAATTTAAAGTATTGAACAATAATTCCAGATTGATTTATAATGAAGTATCGTTTTTTAACAGTCTTACATAATTTGAGTTTGGAGGGAACCGAACAGAGAAGTATAAAGTTGAACTCAAATGGTGTGATTTCTCAGGAGAAAGCTATTTTAACCAAGACTTTTCAAAATAAGTTGGCTATCGACACATTAGGAGTTCATTCAATTGATGAGTTTGAGAACAGCGTTTTTTATTATTTAGATGGTGAATTTCAAAGTGATATCACTGAGGATATTATTAATAAAAGAGGCACCAAATTTACATTCGCTCTTCTAAGGTTCATCCAACAATTTGTTTTTAATATATGGAAAATTAAGGATAACAATGTTTATGTCCATAGTGGCTTCATATTTGTGTATGAAAATGAGATAAGTGATGGCTTCACCTTTAAAGCTGTTCTACGGGAACAGATGTCTTATTCGAACAGTTCTTCAGGTAATACTTTTTGCACCGAAGAGGAATTGAAGCAAACGAATGAATTAGTCTATTCCGTTAATTTTAATCAGCTGTTTAATGATGAAATTAATTACAAAAAAGCAAATCACGATCATTTTTTTAAATATAGTAAATCGAATAGAACAGATCGCGCATGGTACTTTGTTCTTTCAGCCAGAACTAGCGGTGCTTTGCCAATAAAAATCATCGCATATTGCACAGCGTTGGAATGTTTGTTTACCAGCAGCCAAACTGAATTAAGTCATAGAATTTCTGAAAGAGTGGCAATGCTTATTGGCGTGGATTCTATTGAAATGGTCAAAACATATAAACTAATTAAAAAAGCGTACAATATTAGATCTACGATTGTGCATGGGTCTATTCTCAAGGGTACTAATGATGACTTGAAGGAAATATCGAGTGAATTAGACGAAATTCTAAGAAAGCTATTAACTGGTGAATACGAGATATTTACTAAAAAGGATGAAAAGATTGATGAATACTTCCTGCAAAAACTATTCGAATTCAAAGGAGTATTTTGATAAACGGTTAATCATAACAGTGCCTATACTTCATGCTGAAAATTGTTGTATTCGAGAGTTGGCACTATTATTACGAAATACGGGGCATATTAAGACTGGAATACTCAATATGTCCTCAAAGGCAATTGTTTTTGATTCGACCCTCCGGATAACGCCCATTCCTAGTGGACTAAGAATTAATATCCTCGGATTGAAAGTATTTTTAGTTTTGTATGTACCTACTAACTCCAAACCCTTCAGCTTTTAAGCTCTCTAAAACAATATATGGTATCAATGCTCAATTCTTTTATAATCATGCAAGGGTGAACAAAGGGTTCGTTGTTCTGAAGGTTTCTTAAGGTAATGAGTATGCAGAAATTTATTTAACTCAATTTAAATTCAATTCTCAGGTATTACTGTAGCCTGAGGAAATAGGCATAGTTATGTTTACATAAAGCTTCGAAAAAAAACCGGACAAATTTTACACCCAATAAAGCCAAGGGGGTAGGGTACACTTACTTACTTTTATAATTGCGGTTTGGAATTTTAAATTGTAGAAGACTCACAATTTCATTGTGATGTTGAAAAAAAATAATCATGAAGAAGAATAAGTGAAAGATTAACACCTAAAAGTATGTTGCAGAAAGGGGACCTAAATGTGATATCTAAATTAATTGTAACCTATAGTATAAAAAATTTTGATTCGTAAGGATACACTACTTAGATAATAATTTGTGAATTGCCACTTAATTATTTGTCCATTTTTTTGTTAAAAGTTCAAAACGGTGGGTTGGTTAGGTGGAGAAGGATGAAGTTACTCAAGTTGAACTACAACAGGTATGTCACTTATCGAAATCCTTTTATGTTAGTCACGAGTGTGTAGGACGGGCCTCCGTTCCTTTGATCTCCCAACCTAAACAGTACGCACCAATAATTTATCGACAAAACAACAAATAATTCGTTAAATATTAGGAATATAATAAATCTAATAATACATTAGTTTAATTATTTGTTATGTATAGGTAATTATACAAATAATTGAACTATCTATATAAAGTAAATGAATAGTTTGTAAATTATTGACAATAGGTGTTTTTAATACGAACCTAATTGTCAATTTTGATTTGAAAATATGCCTGAACCTAATTTCATACAGCAATTAATAGCTTGTCTCCATAAACAATGGATTGGCTGTGGTAGGGTTCTTGTGTTGCCTGTTTTGACTCTTGTATTTACGCTCACACTGTTTTCCGTAAGCGCACAAGACACAAAACACCCACCTTCATTAGAATCAGATAATTATCGTTTATACACTAATTTCCTCGATTCTGTTAAGAATTTGATGGAAAACCAGATCGATAGCTTGGAGCAATTGGGCAATCTACCTCAGGATATACTCGAGAATAGTGTAGACAGCCTGAACCGCTCCATAGAAAAAATTGAAAGTCACTTGAACGGCTATGTTCAAAAGGTCAACAGTTCTGTGGCCAACCTCGAAGCCAAAGTTCGTGACTCCCTGCCCCTTGAAAAATATAATGATATTAATAATAAGGTACAGGCTGTAGACCAAAAACTGGACTCGATTTCCCAATCCCGGTTCCTCAAAGATCTGGGATTCGACCTAAATGAAACGGATTTGCAGAAACTGGGGATCGACCCTCCCAATCTTTCTTTGGGTCTTGACAAGGTAAAAGCCCTTGATCTGGATCTGGACATCAACGCCAATATAGATTTTGTCAAGGGTTCGAAAATCAACCTGCCTGATCAGGAAATACTGGACAAAATGAAAGGTTATGCCAGCAAGGCTACCAAACAGGTGGAACTGTTCAATGCGGAAAGCATCAAGTCTTATTTGGAAGGGCAGGTCGAATTGGGCTTTCTCAATTTCAAAGAAATAAAAGAACTCAAGAAGCAAGAAAAAATCATTGCAGAACTTCAGGCCGAGATGAGCCAATATACCCAAAAACTTGAAATGGCTACCAACCCTGAGCAGTTGAAAACCCAGGGGGTGAATCTGGTGAAAAGCACGGCCAAGGAACATTTCGAGGGCAAGATGGAAGTGGTGCAACAGGCTCAGGCACAAATGGCCAAGTACAAAAAACATTATGACAACGTACAAAGTGTAAAGGATTTGCCAAAAAGGCCACCCAACAGGATGAAGGGCAAGCCCCTCAACCAGCGACTCCTTCCCGGATTGAGCTTCCAAAGCTACAGTGGAGAATTTGCGGAATTTGATATCTCACCCCAAGTAGAGTTCCGTTGGACGGGAAAGTTAAACGTGGGTATTGGAGGCTATTATAGGGTAGCTTTCGACAAGCAGGATATTAGTTTACAGAAAATCCCGGAGCGGTATGGGTTCAGGACTTTTACGAGTGTTGCGGGTTATAAAAAGTTCTACTTGTACGGAAGTATTGACGGTTTCAATGGGTTAAAATTAATGCCCGATATGAGTTGGGGGGAACGGCAGTGGCAGTATGACTATTTGCTGGGTGTGGGCAGGAGTTACAAGATCAATAAGAAATTAAATGGATTTACCATCGCCAGTCTTAACCTTTCGAATTTGAGTTCGGACTTCGATTTTGAGAAGTACCAGGTGAGGTTTGGGTTTAGATTAAAATTATAAGGTAAATACAGATGAAAAATTGTTTAATTATAGCGTTTTTGTTGTTCTCTGTTACGATGTTTGCACAAGATCCAAGTATGATACCCCCAACACAGAGTGCAATGTTAAAATCATCGGATATAATAGTGAATTATCGCAAAGGTATTCCTCTAATTGACATACCACTTTATGAATTTAGTTAGCAATTCTATTATCCAAACACACTATAAAAAAACTATTGTAAATATGAATATTAATTTAGCTTCTTTTATAAGAATTATTTTTTTTGACTTACGAGTCATTAAAATGCAATACATGATAGGGTTAAGAGTTGTATTTATGACCCTTTTTTTTACATTATTCTATAATTTAGGTTTTTCACAAGAATTACAGCCGATCCCACCTACTCCAAATACAGCTAAATTAGTAGGGTTTCAAAGTCAAAAACCTAACCTGTACACGGGAACTGCTAGTGTAAACATTCCCCTTTATACCATTAATTTTGACGGATGGAACTTGCCCCTGTCAATTAATTATAGTAGTAATGGAATCACTACAAATGAAGAAGCTAGTGAAGTTGGATTAGGCTGGTCATTAAGCGCAACAGGTGTAATATCAAGAACTATAAGAGGTCATGACGATTTTTTTGATGGAGGTGTTGAAGGCAGGCATAAAGGTTATGTATATGATACAAATCCAATCACTTTTGATGTAGGTTATGAGCCTGATATGGGAAGTACTCCACCTGATCAGAATTCATATTATGCCTATTTAGTACAACAGAAACCTGATACAGAGCCTGATTTGTTCAATTACAATTTTTTTGGTTATTCAGGTACATTTGTTTTAACAAAACGCTTTTTTGAAAATAACAAATGGAGAGTAAATATAATAAAACTAACTGAAGACCCCACTTCTATTCAATATGATATGGATAACAGTAGTTTTATTGTAATTACTCCAGAAGGGTTTAAGGGAACTTTTAATTACACTGAAAGGTCGACTTCTTTTTTTTCAACGGGAAATGTTAGTGATCGGGATATGGTGCGAGGTGAACAATTTATTGATGCTCAAGAATTTAAGGATAATAGTGGAAGGTTCCGAGCCACTACATCATGGTATTTAGGTAAAATAGAAAGCCCAAGGCACAACTTTATTTATTTTAATTACGATCAGGGACCTTATTTGTCAAATCAAATTTCCTTTCTTCCCGAGACTTTTGCGGTAGTAAAGGAACCTCGTTGTATTCAATTGGTACAGGAAAATATTTATCTTAACCAAATAAGCAGTGACCATGTACAAATTGATTTTTTCTTTGAGCCAAGAGAAGACCTTCGTGTTAATACCTTGTTCACCTCCCCCTCGGGAATAATTGCCCTGCCTGAAAGTAATGCCCTCAAAAGATATACAGGTTTAAAAATTATGGGGAAAGCGGTAGGATCAAAACTTAATAAGGATATCTCTTTCTATCAAAATTACTTTAATCAATCCAAACATAGTCTATGGAATGATAATGAAAATGAACTTTTGTATTTGAGAAGTCGATTATACAAGGTTGTAATCGATGATCAAGTGTATAGATTTGATTACTATGACAATGAAGGGTTACCATCTAAATTGACTCTGGGAGTTGATCATTTTGGTTATTATAATGGAAGGGATGATAATACTGCTTTGTTTTCGCCTGAACTCACTGGTCCTGGCGCTTGCGATGTAGAAAATGTAGGAATCGAGTATTACAAACAGCGTTCAGAACGGTTAGTTGATTTTGATAAAGGAAAGGCTGGACTTCTTAGAAAAGTCAAATATCCTACCAAGGGATATACTGAATTTGAATATGAAGGGCACGACTATATGCCAAGTACCGAAAGGGACTTTAGGGAGGAGACCAAAATACAGAAGGCAGGAGGAGCCAGAGTTTCAAGGGTGGCTGAGTATAATGACAATGGAGCCTTAGCAATGGAGAGGAAATATACTTACCGAGCGTCAATAAGTGATTCTTATGGAAAATTAATGACACCTCTATACAACCGTTATACAAGAACTTTTCTTGATCCAAGTTATTGCAAATATTATTACAGTACGTACCCAGGAATTACTGGTTATGGATCAGCGCAGGGTAGACTCATTGCCTATTCTCAAGTGGATGAAATTGTTAAGGGAGAGGCAGGTGAGTATAAAAATACTTATTATTTTGAGAA
>JAOUKG010000087.1 GCA_029882725.1 Cyclobacteriaceae bacterium | reverse complement strand
GGGGTTAAAAAACTTCGCTTATACTTATCCTTTAAAATATTTATAAAATAAACTAATTGTCTCAATTCCTTTATAAAAATTGAATAGTCCATAATGTTCATTTGGAGAATGAAGGGCATCTGAATCCAAACCAAAACCTAAAAGCACAGAGTCTAAACCCAGTTTTTCTCTAAATAATGCTACAATAGGAATACTTCCTCCTTCCCTTGTTGGTATGGGTTCTTTTCCCCAAGCCTCCTTAAAAGCTTCCGAAGCTGCCAGAAATGCCGAAGAATATATATCGGTTACAACGGGCTGTCCACCATGATGTTTGGTAACTTTAACTTTAACAGATTTTGGAGCCAGACTTTTAAAATGGTTTGAAAATAAATCAGCTATTTCATCTGTATCCTGATTAGGCACAAGTCGCATACTAATTTTTGCAGATGCTTTTGAAGGGAGAACTGTTTTTGCCCCTTCGCCAATATAACCACCCCAAATACCATTTACATCAAGTGTTGGGCGTATCCCTGTTCTTTCAATAGTTGAATAACCTTTTTCTCCAAAAACATCTTCAACACCAAGGTCGGATTTATAATCGTGAATATCAAAAGGTTGTTTTGCCATTAATTCCCGCTCCTCCTTTGTAAGTTCTTGTACTTTGTCATAAAACCCCGGAATGGTTATTTTACCATCCTCATCTTTGAGCTTGGCAATCATTTCGCACAACACATTGAGAGGATTATTCACCGCCCCGCCATAAACTCCCGAATGAAGGTCGCGATTTGGCCCTACCACTTCTACTTCCATGTAAGAAAGTCCTCTAAGGCCCGCGGTAATTGATGGTGTTTCATTATTGATAATGGATGTATCTGAGATAAGAATAACATCGGCCTTCAATTTTTCTTTGTTTTCACTGACGAAAATGCCAAGGTTATCCGAACCTACTTCCTCTTCTCCTTCAATCATAAATTTAATGTTGCAGGTAAGCGTATTGGTATTGACCATAGTTTCCAATGCCTTTACGTGCATATATACCTGTCCTTTATCGTCACTTGAACCTCTGGCATATATTTTACCGTCCTTTATCATAGGTTCAAAAGGGGGTGAATTCCATAAATCGAGAGGATCTGGTGGTTGAACATCGTAATGACCATAAACCAAAACAGTTGGGAGGCTACTGTCGATTAGTTTTTCACCGTAGACAATGGGGTGACCAGCCGTTTCACAAATTTCAGCATTGTCGACCCCCGCTTTCAGGAGGCTCTGGCGCGCAAACTCCGCCGCTTTTTTTACATCTTCCTTATGCTTTGAATCTGCACTTACTGAAGGAATTTTTAGCCACTCAACAAGTTCATCCAAAAACCTGTCTTTATTTTTTTCAATATATTCTTTTTGGTTCATAAAATCATTGGTTACTTTTCCCAAAGGTAAGTATCGAAAAACCAATAGCCAAAATGAATGAGAAGCAAATTCCAATTCACATATTACCCATAATCGTTTTATCTCAATTTGCGGGAACTTCTCTGTGGTTTGCAGGCAATGCGGTTTCATTAGATTTGATCCGGGCATATCAATTACCAATTGAAATGGTAGGTTATATGACCTCTTCTGTGCAATTGGGTTTCATATCTGGAACCTTGTTATTTGCCTTTCTCACCATTGCCGATAGGTTTAGCCCTACAAAAGTTTTTTTGGTTTCTGCATTGCTAGGTTCCTTTTTTAACCTTTTAATTGTTTTTTCAAATGGGAATTTAAACTTCATTCTATTACTAAGATTTTTAACCGGATTTTTCCTTGCTGGCATTTACCCTGTAGGAATGAAAATTGCCTCCGACTGGTATAGAGAAGGCCTTGGCAAAGCATTGGGTTTCCTGGTTGGTGCACTTACCCTGGGTACAGCGTTGCCCCATATTCTCAAAACATTTCCTTTGGTGAATGGGTGGAAAGAGGTTTTTATGGCTACCAGCTTATTCGCGTCATTGGGGGGGATTATTTTATATTCAATGGTTAAAAATGGACCTTTCAGGAAAAAGGGAATTAAACTTCAAACTTCAAATTTTTTAAAAGGTTTTAAAAACAAACGTTTTAGAGGAGCTGCCTTTGGCTACTTCGGACATATGTGGGAGTTATATGCCTTTTGGACTTTTCTGCCTATACTCCTAAAAATGTTGTTGATGGAAAATGATTTGGAATCCAACATTTCATTTTGGTCTTTCCTAGTTATATTTGCAGGAACCCTAGGGTGTATTATAAGTGGATATTTAGCCAAAATGAAAGGAAGTGGATATACGGCATTTTTATTTTTATTGATTTCAGGTATATGTTGTCTGCTTTCTCCCATTTTAATCTTTTTACCTACTACACTGGCAATTGTGTTTTTATTGGTATGGGGTTTTAGTGTTGTGGCCGACTCTCCCCAATTTTCAACACTCGTAGCAAAATATGCGGCGCCAGAATATAGAGGGAGTGCCCTCACTTTAGTTAATTCTATAGGATTTGCGATTACCATCCCCTCTATTGAATTGTTAAACTACTTGTTTTCAGAAGGAAAAACTTCATTTATGTGGTTATTTTTATTGCCCGGACCGGTAATCGGTCTTTTTTTTATTTTAAGATCAAAAATTATTAATCTTGAGTTGAATGGTTAAAATAAAATGAAGAGGTTGAGAAATTATTTTCTGTCTGATTTTATTGAAGGGAAAGATATTCTGGAAAAATCCAGAGATATAATTACTTTCAATATTAGCTACCTGGCTGCTCTTCTAACTTCTTTTTTATTTATAGTTACCATACTATCAGGAAGCTATGTTGTTGCCCTTCGTGCCGTTATATCTGTTTTAGCCATTGTCTTTATGTGGTTTTACAGTAAGAAATATAAAAACACAAATTCCCTTGCCCGTCTTTTGATTTATGCTTCAGGATTTATGATGTTTTCAAATATTTTTATTGTGTTTCAACAAGTAGACTTTTCATTAATTAGTATTTTTCTCTCCACTCTCGTTTTTAGTTTTTTTATTTTAAACAGAAATGAAGCACTCCTTTACTCAGCTATTTTTTCACTTTTTATTCTTGTATTCACTTTTTTTCACCTCATTGATTATCAATGGATAAGTATACCACCGCAAGAACTAAAATTACATGAACAGGTTTTGGCAGCTTTTGTTGGTCTTCTTTTAATGGTTTATGTATTATATCAATTTGACCTTACCTTTCTTGCATTTGTAAACTTTACAAATTCACAAAAACTGGAATTAAAGGAAGCCAAAGAAAGTGCAGAAGAAATGAATAGGCTTAAATCCAATTTCCTCGCTAATATGTCGCATGAAATACGGACGCCAATTAATGGAATTATGGGACTTGCAGATATTATGCTTTCTGAAGTTGACAATCCTGAAGTTAAGGAGATGGTTTATATGCAAAAGGAGAGTAGTAAAAGGCTCCTGAATACAATAAATAGTATTCTTCAACTATCAAAATTGGAAGCTGAATCTTCGAGTTTTCGATTGAAGAATGTTTTGACGGAAAATTTAATTTCCGATTCTGTAAAACTTCTTGAACCTCTTGCCTGGAAAAAAAATATTTCCCTGATTAACTACTCAGATTTAAAGGGTGTTCATTGTTACGCCTCAGAAGAAATATTGTTTCAGGTTTTTAACAACATCATAGGAAATGCAATAAAATTCACAGACAAGGGCAGTGTAATTATTAGAACCAAAATATCAAATACACGGGCATATATTATAGTTAGTGATACAGGAATAGGCATCTCGGAAGAGTTTTTACCCAGAATTTTCAACACTTTTGAACAAGAAAGCCAAGGGTTATCCCGATCTTATGAGGGAACAGGATTGGGTTTATCAATCACCAAAAAATACCTTGAACTCATAGGAGGTAATATTTCCGTTGAAAGTATAAAAGGGGAGGGAAGTAAATTCACAATTACGTTTCCAATCAAAACAAACCCTTAAAAACCATCGTCCTTATCGGTTTCTTTATCTTTCTTTTTCTCTTTCTGATCCAGGTTAGCCTCAGCATCTAGCATATACTCTCCATCAATACCATAGTATTGCTTTCTGAACCGATTAATAAATTCAAGCGTTTCGGCCTTATTTCCAAGCGTAAACACCAATTCATCGACCTTTGCCTTTGCTGAATTTGTTCTTTTGGCAATAACAGCATTGTATTCTTCAACGGAACTGAAAAGCATAAGCCTCCCATCTTGATAATTTAAGTAATACCAACTATCTGCCGTTGCTTTAAAAAATAAATTAAAAATTGGAAGACCATCTTCGCCCTTGGCAATTTCCATAAACCCCTCCCATGCTGCATTTACATCATTTGTTAGAATATTACTCATCCCTAAAAGCCCTTCTGAATAGAAGGCTTTATACTCCTTTGACCATTTCAAATTAATATCAGAGAATAATAAGGGTTTTGAAGTAGCTCCACTATAACCTCCCAATGACACATATTCCGACAAGGTGGTTTGTTCATATTCCCGGGTATCTTCTTCACCCATCAGGGAGCCCAGTTTATATAACAATTCGGTGGGATCTCCTAGTCCATCAGGAGCGCCATATTCTTCAATAATATCTTGTAAATTATAAGCCATGATGTCCAGAGCCTGACGCGGAATATCAAAATCGAGTGCCATTAATGTATTTACACTAAAGTCCAGTGAATCAACATTTCCCTGACCAATAATAGACGCATTGATAGACGCTTTTCTTGTCGGTTTAAAAAAATCAGCAAGCCCCTCAAATGTAATAATTCCTGTAGACTGATCATAAGTGTAAATTTTTCCCTCATATTTTTCGCCTGTAGATTTCCCCTCTGTTTCAATAACAAATTTGAGGTCGTTTTCATCAAAATAAAGAGTGCCTTCGGGCTTGAAAAACAACTCATCATAAATAGTGATTGGTATCTCAACAAACAAACTATAAAGGCTATTGTCTTCTGCCGAAAAATACAATCCGGCGTCAAGTTTACGCCCCTCATCTGTAACACTTTTATCAAAATCTATCGCAATTTTCGATTGATCAGCCTGATGGTTATAGACAATCCATGTATTATAATCTTTCTTTTTTGTAAGATTCAGTTTTACAGACCCATTCAAATGCAACATTGGATTATGCGCTTCCAATTTTACATCGCCTTTAAAATACATACCCGGCGACATCAAAATGTTTTCTTTTTCAGTAACCGTACCGTTGGCCACAGTATGCATTTTAGTTTCCGTCCTTCTACCTTCTTTGTGTTCAAACTCTTCAAGTCTAAAATCGGTCATCTTAATTGCAAAAGTATCACCTATAGCATTTACCAGCTCATACGTCGCATAACCCGAAAATTCGTTTCTAGATTTCACATCAATCACACCGTCATATAATCTATGGTGCCCGGATAGTGTATCCAAAACAATAACCGTATTGGAAAGTGTACCAATTCTTGAATTTTCGTGGATAAGCACCTCATTGTTCTCGGGTGTAATACGTGCATCTGCAACAATAATAAAAGGAATTCCACTTACCTTTAACTCAAGTGTATTGATATCATAAACGGCCGACGTAGCACTAAATCTTAAAGAATCCAAGTCTTCCCTTGTAGTATAGAAATAGGAATTTTCAATTGGCACATCGGCCGGTTTAGTCATATAAATCTTTTGCTCATTAAGATCCCAACGTGCATCAGGAATGGATGTTCGAAACTGAGCATAGGGAAATTCCACGGCTGCTTCCCCCTCTATTTCGGGGCTTATTTCTGCATAATTTTCGTCAAGGTTAAAGTTTAGCCTTACATCGGTACCTGCCAGGGCTGGTTTTTCCGGATTTCCCGACTCCACTTTGAACTGTGCATTTCGTGCTGAATAACTATTGTGTCTAAAAGTTAAACGGTCTGATTCGGCAGTGGAACCTCTTGATATCAATGTTCCTTTTCCATACACTCCACTGTTCGACACAATGGCTTCCCCATCCAGGGATGCTGTGCCATTATAAAATTGGAAGGGATCGCCCATATTATATACATACAATGAGTCCCTTCTGGGAACCCACCTCATTCTGAAATTAGAAAGGTCTGCTTGTGGAAAAATTACTCCGCCGTGTTCTTCTTCCCTGATTTCGGCAACATTTCCTAATGCCGTCACCGAATCAGGATAAAAAATAAATTCATCTGAAAGAAGCGTGGTACTAAGAAAATCAATCTGGCCATTAGACCTAATCCCTTTTTTATTCAAACGAATATCTCCATATATTTTCCCTGCACCTTCATATAGCTGGTACCCATCTGATGGAATCTCATGATAAAAACCCATCGAATTATCAGGTTGATACTTCAACTCCTCTTCAAATACCGGAAACATACCCCCGGATGAAAACTTCCCTTGAAATACAATTGATGTAGGATCGGAGTTTCCTAAACTATCTATATCATAGGGTGGTGCTACAAAAAATATAGACTTGTCGTACCGCCCGCCGAAAATCTCGGGTCCATCAAAATAAACAACTGATCCCAATCCTGAATTAAAATTTGGATAGTTCGGGTATTTTATTTTCGCTGATTTATTATTGGGATCATTTATGTAAAGTGTTCCACTAGTTTGGTTTTCCCCCATATCAATTCCTGCCACAGCTGCAGATGCAGAATCCAACCCAACCATGTTATTATCAATTGCAAGCCTGTTTCCTAAACTGTCTGTAGTAAAAAATTTAACTTGTTCAATAGTACCCATGTTTACTAAAAAAGAATCGTATCTAAATACAAAGTCTTGTCCTTTATACTCAAAGTTTCCCGCTGTAATTGTACCATCGAATTTAATACCCCTGTCTTTTAGTAGGGTAATTCTAAAACTATCGGGCAATACTTCTACATTTAGTGAATCACTTGCCTGAAAAAATTCAACTCCCTCTACCTCAATTCTTTCATCGTCCAGATATAAAATTGCATTCGGGCTATTGGGCTTGTCTTCCATTACCGACTCAATAATAATATCGTCGTAATCGCTCTGGCCAATATAAGCCAGTACCAGAAGTTTTGCCTGATGAGACACTTTTACCATGCCGGTGTTCGTGTCAAAATCAACCAACCCTTTTTCTGCCAACATTACCGTTGCTCCAACTAAAAGCTGATAATCTATTCTGGTTTTTTGTGATACATCTGAAATGTGAAATTCATCTAATCCTGTTTCATTTGCATACCCACCAATAACAATCAACGGATTGAATTCATAATGCCCTCTGGCATTTATAAAATCATCTTTTTCATAGTGATCAATTGATTCAAACACTGTAGATCTCACACTTCTTGCATCTCTGATATGAATCATCATACTGTCGGTATTTAAATCCCAGTTGATTTCTTCAGTTAAGATGTTCATATTAAAATATGAACTCTTAATAGGCGCATTTCTATAGGAATTTTCCGGACGCCTTATAGTAAGTTGTTTGCTGTTGAATTTATATAACAACTGTACCGATGGGTTATAAATTGAATCTCTTTTGTGAATAATACGCACAGATGCATTGGAAGAAGCAATTGAGCTATCCCCAAAAATAAATTCTTGTGATTCTGCAATGAATTTTTTGCCTGGAAGTGCAAGAATATCAATCCGTGAAGGCATTTTTAAAAAATTCTGGCTTGTAATTTTAGCGCCCTGTAGAGAAAATCCGCCCTTGTATGTCATATCTTTTCCTGCAAGACTTTCAACAACATTATTCGCCCGGTAACTTAAAAACTGTGGGTATTTAGATGCCCTTAAACTATCATGTTTTGATCTCTTATAGGTAAAGATCCCTTCAATAGGTTCATCGAGTTTTCCAATGTAAGTAAGTTTCGAATCTATGGATTTAATTTGTGCATCTCCCACCTTGAAGGTATAACCTTCCAAATCAGCATAAACACTGTCTGGTGGAAGACCCGCAATTTCAAAATCCATTCTACCTTTTTCCCCTGTAAATACAGCCTCTTTTACATTATAGAAACCAGCTGTATTTTTTACAAAAACCGAATCATATGGAGAAACAATATTAAGGTTTAAACCTGTAAAATATATTACCGGGCCATTGGGTACAGGAAGCACAACTTTTGGTTTCATATACTCCAAAGGGTCTATAGGTTCTGGTTCTTCATAAGTACTCTGTGTTTCTGCCCAAGGGTCGTAATTTGGATCACTTGTATCCTGGGTTTCCGTAGTACTTTGATCGTCCCAATTGTAGTCCCAACCTCCATCATCCCAATTGGAATCACTATAGGTAGTATCTGCTGCCGGCTCTTCATAATCTGT
>JAOUKG010000875.1 GCA_029882725.1 Cyclobacteriaceae bacterium | reverse complement strand
CGGTAAACTCATATAAGTCAGAAATGATTTTCTCTTTAATTTCTTCAGGAGAAAGTGTGGCATATTTATCTATCATTTCCTGAATACGGTCATATCCATATTCATGTCCTTTTAAATCTGTTGCCTCGGTAATACCATCAGTATATAATATTAAAATATCCCCGGGTTTATATTTTATTTCATTAACCTTTACGTGGTTTTTATATGAATTATTTCTAAGCATACCCAACCCCATTCCCAGTGTGCTGAAAAACTCAGATTTTCCTTTTCCTGAATCGTAAAACAGAGTAGGGCAATGTCCGGCTCGTGAAAAACAAATAGAGCGATTATTTTGATCAATGATAAAATAAGTGGCTGTAATAAAAGAGGCTCTATCGAGGCACTTGCTTACTGCAATATTGGCTTTATTCAAAAATTCATCAGGAGGAAGATCAAGCTGGCAGAGGCTTTGAAAAATTCCTTTCATCTGGCTCATATGGAATGCTGCAGAGGTTCCTTTTCCGCTCACATCACCAATAATCAAAGCCATTCTATATTCATCGATATCATAAGTATCGTAATAATCACCCCCTACTTCTGCAGCGGCTTTAGAAAATGCGGTAATATCAAATTGATCTGTTGCTTGAATATTTTTAGGGAGCAAACTACTTTGAACACGTTTCGCAATTTTTAACTCTTCCTTATACCGCTCATTTTCAAGAGCTTCTTTAAGTAATCTGAAGTTTTCAATACTTATACCTGCCTGGTTTGCGAAAGTGGAAATTATTTGTTGCATTTCCTTATTAAACCCATCAGATACTTCTTTTAGGAGGGCCAGTGTTCCAATTTGTTGATTTTTTACCATAATTGGCGAAGCAATAAGAGAACGAAACCGGGTGCCTTTCACTTCTCTCAAAACTTTGTCGAGATTTTTCGTTTTGTCAGGACCTTGGTCTATCACTCCTTTTACCCTATTTGTGGTAAGCTTCTCTTTTATTGCTGCTACCTCAATTTCATCCATCTTAAAAGTAAAATAGGTATGATTATCATTTAACTCCAATTCCAGCCAGGCCGCTTCAGCAAATACAGTGCTTACTGAAGATTCCAACAATATATTGTAAATGCTCTCTTCGGTTTGTTCTGTTTGAATTGATTGGGAAAGTTTCTGAAAGTTACCTACCTCTTCAAGCTTTTGCTCAAAAACTGAGGAGGTTGGGAGGTTAAACAACAATACCAGCAGTGAAAAAATAGTATAGATTAACACAAATGCAATGAGGGCAACGAAAAACACATTGTCCATAAAATCCAAAAATGGAGTTCCACTAAATTGTCTCCAATGCTCTATCACCCACCAGATAAAATAAACAAGGTAAAACAACGCCAGTGCCACCAGCAATATACCTTTCCATTTCTGCTTAAAATTAAGATAAGCTACCCATTTCATATTTGCCGAAAGGAACAAGCCCAACAAGACAAGGAAAATAAGGTAATAATTGTATATCCACGACAAAAATGAAAATGGAAGTACATTATAAATCAGACTTATCAATAGAGAGTATTGAAAAATTTTCCAAACCGTGATGAGAAATTTTGATTTTTGATAAAGTATCAATCTTCTAAATACTGCAAAGCACGAAATAAGAATGGCACTGAGCAGCCCCAAATTCACCAAATAGACAAACTCCCTAAAAATAACGTATTGTGAAAGCGTAGATTCGCCGATCATTAAATTAATCGTTCGAAAAAACAAGGATACAGCAGTAGTTATCAAACCGGTAACAAAAACACGCCACAACAAGTCAATGAAATTAACATTTTCTGTTTTTTCAATCTTTACTTTATAAAATATAAAAAGAAATAACAGAAAACTATTGAAGGCAATAACCGGAATTTGTGGATTAATATCAGGCTGCATGTCATTTTCATAACTAAAAATGACTGAGATATCAGTAAAGGTCATAGCAAGCCAGGAAATCATGGCAAAAAACGCACTAATCCTGGTTATAACCTTATGTGAAATCATATATACCTGAAATTTACACTATGAATCGTTTCAATTACAAATTAACTTAACGACTG
>JAOUKG010000086.1 GCA_029882725.1 Cyclobacteriaceae bacterium | reverse complement strand
CAGTCTTTCAATCGGGAGTCACCCCTCTCTGTTTTGAGGAACGAAAAATGGAGAGGGGCTGGGGGTGAGGAAAAGAACCACTGGCAGCGTGGGGGTAGTATGAAGAACGACTACCTCTACAACGGCAAGGAAATGCAGGACGAACTGGATCTGGGTTGGATGGACTATGGGGCGAGGATGTATGATGCGAGTGTGGGGAGGTGGCATGTGGTTGACCCTATGGTAGAAAATACACATCATAATTATACACCATATGCATACGTCTATAACAATCCTATCGCATATATAGACCCTATTGGGCTTGACACTTTTTTAGTAGATAAAAAGGGAAGATTTTCAAATGCTCCAATTGCAGCACCTGATGAGGATACAGATGTTATAGTAAAAGTCAGTAAAAAAGAACGTAAAGAGGGAAGTATTAAACATAAAAAAAGTGGAGGATTAAGACGAAGGCATAAAAACATTACAGTGGAAAAAGGAACATTTAATCTTAGACAAGGAATTGTGACAACTAGAGGAGGTGATGAAGAAATTCCTTATGCACATTTAGGTGAAATTTCAGAGGCATGTACAGGGAAAGAAATTTTTAAATTTTTAGAAAAGAACACTGAAGTGGAGTGGTCTTATACAGCATCTATTGAGCAAGGTAATTCCAATGTGACTGTAGATATTGTTACTTCTCATTCACGGATTAGGGAAATAGCTGGGGCATCCATAGCTTTACAAGATGCTAAAGATGGTAAGTTTATTATTTCTCATATCCATTCCCACCCAGAGGATAATACTACACCATCAGATTTCGATAAGGCATTTAAAGATAGGTTAAGGGGTGTTGTTCCATCGGTAATAATGGGGATATTTTCTGGAGATAATTATGATGAATACTGAAAATTATGAAGTCAATTATTTATAAGTCTTTGTTAATTATAATATTATTTAATTTTTCTTGTGTCTCTTTAAATAAGTACAAGTCACAACGCAGTTTTTTTGTGGATTTATTAAACGATGATTGTATGATATATTTAAAAGAGATGAAGCTTCTGAATGAAAAAAACAGTGTTATTTTTGACGAGATAATACTTGCATTGGATAGTTGTGATTCATGCAAATACAAAGTTAAGTACCCGTCATTTTTTTTAATTGAATTTAGAGAAGAAGGTATCCATGCTACATTAAATGGATTTATGAGTGATTTAAAGAATGAGGATTTTATAAATTCAGTTGCATTTTATTATAAAAGCAGATTGTTTGTGGTTACTGAGAAGGATATTTACAAACCGTTATTTTCATCTGTTTTTGTTCTTTCTGGTTGTGAAATACCAATATTTTACTGTAATAGCGGAGTTTTTTATGCATGTCGATTCACAGCAGATGTAGACTTATCTCAAAAACAGGTACATGTGGAAGCTTCTTGTCAGGATAATTTTGTGGAGATACGATAATATGGTTTATGAGTAAATTATTGAATTTTACCCCCCTGTTAGACACTTTGCTTGTCGATAAAAACGGAAGGTTTGCCGAGAACAAACTGAAAGGAGGGGATAAGGACGTGATAATAAAAGTCAGTAAAAAGGATGTAAAGAACAATACATTAAGGAAAAATAAAGACGGTTCATTGAAAGGAAGCTATAGAGTAAGTGATGGATATGAGGCAGGTTCAATTCATACTGTTTCCAATTCTAAAGGTACTGCGGTAGTTACTACAAATGAACAAGCAGAAAGTGTTTATGATTTTTTGTCAGACAATACTGTAGTGGAGTTTTCTCATATAGAATATAAGTTTAATGGGGGTGAAACACAAAGTTCTATAACCACCAGTCACAGTTGGAGGGCTGATAGTTATGGCACAGATATGGTTAATGAAATTATAGATAGTGAGTTGAAAACACTTGTATCATATACCCACAACCATAGCAGTACTTTTAGTGGGCCATATCCCTCTACCAAAGAGCACTCAATAGGTAATGGTGGAGGAGATGTTACACTTTTCCAAAAATGGACAAAAGAACAAGGAAATGTCATAAAGTTTTATATTAAACACAATGGGGTGACACGGGAATTTGACCAATACGGAAATGAAATTAAACCCTAAAAGGATGATGAGGTTTTATGGATATATGTTGATAACAGTTGTTTTACTAGCTGTAGCTTCATGTTCAATATTGAAGTCAGACGAATCAGGAAGAATCCGGAAAAAAGATTTGACTGCCTATGTCAATTCACCGGCTATATATTATGTGTTGGAATTGGAAGTGACAAACGATTCATTTTTTCAAGTTCTTGATGTAGCCTTATCAGAGTTTGCAAAGTGTAAGTTTTATAAGGAAGAACTGAGCAATTTATACGGGTTTAGGATTTTAAATCAAAAGATAGAAGGAAAGAGCACAGACACTTACTGGATTTTCGGTCGTCGATCAATAAATATGGCCTTGGGTACGTTATTCGTAGAAGCTGGACTTGAAACAAAAGAGGAGTTCAGTGAGCAAACTGGTGCATTTTACTACCAAAACAAATTGTTTGTTGTTTCTACAGGGAGGGAGATAGATTCAGAAAAGTACCCTTTTTTGCGAGCGACTGGTTGTAAATTAAGGGTTGTAGGTAGTGATTTAGGAGCTAGCAATCTTTATTATTCAGAATTGGAATTTGTTAATACACAAAAAGGATTTGAGGTTACTGAAATTGATTTGTGCAACAATGTTAGAATGGGGCATTGACGAGTGTTAATTCTTTCCTCTCAAAATGAACGTATAAGCACGATGAAAGGAAGAAAACCCAGAATCTCGGCCTTTTATAAGTAGCTTTTTTTTGGTTTTATGCGTGTCGCAGGGGAGAAATATGTCCATTCTGCTCTTATTTATTATAGGGTAAATCCCAGTTAGCCAAGTGTTCAATAGATGCTCCAACGAAGTTGACCAAAAACATGTTGTCGTCACTAAAATTAACCCTTTTTCATTGGAATTTATCCTTAACTTAATAGCATTGGGAGAGGGGTGCCCGAAGGGCGGGTAAGCTCACCGAAGCCTTTTTTTGCGTAGGTGGGGTGAGGTAGGGAAGCAACAGCAAGGGAAACTTAGTAACAACAGCAGGGCTATCCACCCGCTCATCTCCATCATGTAAATCTTAAAATCCTGATCCGGGCAATTTACTACGAAGTTATTCTACCACAGTGACTGTTTTTTTGGTAAATATGATTTTAAAGGGTAAATTTTTTAGTTTCGGCTATTCATAAAATTCTGAATGAATGAGAATTCCACCAAAAGATATCGTATTTTAGAATTACGAAATCAGGTAAGATCCAACCCCCATGAACCTACATAACAGGAGAAAATTTCTTAAACTTTCAACAACTACAGCCATTTCCATGGCCTTCACATTCCCTGGAAGAAGTTTTTCTCCGGTCATGGAAGATACTTGGATTAACACCGTTACCGGAAAGGTAAAAGTTCGGAAGTTGGGAAAATGCCTTATCCATGAACACATTCTGGTAGATTTTATAGGTGCGGATAAAACAAGTTACCAGAGATGGGATCGGGACGCAGTTGTCAAACAGGTACTTCCTTATTTAATAGAATTAAAGAAATCAGGCTTTCAAACTCTTTTTGACTGTACCCCTGCCTACCTCGGCAGAGATCCATGGCTATTGAAAGAAATATCTGAAAAAAGTGGTATTTACATCATTACCAATACAGGTTATTATGGAGCGGTAAACAACAAATACATTCCGCAACATGCCTTTTCAGAAACAGCTGAAGAGCTTGCCGACCGTTGGATTGATGAATATAATAATGGTATAGAAAATTCCGAGGTCAGGCCGGGGTTTATCAAGATAAGTGTAAACCCCGCTTCATTATCCGGGTTTCACCAAAAATTAGTGACTGCAGCCGGTCTTGTTCACTTAGCTACAGGAATGGCCATAGCTTCGCATACCGGTCCCTATATTCCTGCCAGAGATCAATTGAATGTTTTGGAAAAAATGGGAGTGAGCCCGGATGCCTTTATTTGGGTACATGCACAAAATGAAAAAGATCCGGAATATTATAAGAAGGTAGGAAATGCCGGAGGTTGGATAAGTATTGAAGGGATTAGAGAGGGAAATTTTGAAGAATATATTTCAAAAATTATATATTTAAAGGAAAATGGATTGTTGAAAAGAACGCTGATTTCACACGATGCAGGGTGGTATGACCCCGATAAGCCGGACAGTACGGATTTCGCTCCTTTTACAGTCATACCTCAAAAAATGATACCTGCTTTGAAGGAAAAAGGTTTTACGAATAAAGAAATTGACCAACTTTTTGTGAAGAATCCTATAGAGGCTTTCTCACCTAAATTAAAGAAAGAATAAAGATTAAGACTATTCAATCAATTACTATGGAAGATAAAAATTACAAAAGACGCTCATTTATAAAGACTGCTGGTTTAGGTGGTGCAGCCCTCGCCACTTCGGGTTTGACGGCAAGTCCTTTGGTAAGCATCAGTGAAAATATTTTGGAAGAAAAAGCGAAAGTGATCAACCCCTATGGGAGGGTGCCGGTGAGTCTAATCATTGATGATTCGACCTGCCTTGTTAATTTGGCACATTATGGAATTCCTCAGTTTGCAGAGACTTTTCCTGATAGGTATAAGCAAGATTGGCGAAAGTTGCCTCGTGAAATACCCGATAGTTTTGTCAGGGAGTTTGGTGAGTGGTGCCATGAGCAAGGAATCAGGGGAAAGTACAGTATTGTTCCCTATCCGGCCTGCACGGGTTGGGTAAACAGGTTCATTCCCGGATGGACGAAAAGGGAGTTGGAAGACAGTCTTAATTTGGTGAGAGACCTGATTATGCCCGATTGGGATATACATCCTGAAATGGTGAGTCATACGCGCGTATTTGATATAAAAACGGGCAAGCCTTACCCCAATGCCTCGCCCGAGTATATGGAAAACTTTGAGTGGAGTCAAACAAAAAGTGCCGATGAATTGGCTACTTATCAGGCATTTGCCCTTCGAGTACTTAAAGATGCCGGTTTGGAGTGTGAAGGGCTTACAACTCCCGGAGGTTATGGGGGTCGTAATAAAGAAAATTTGGCCAAAGGCACGATGGACGCACTTCGGGATGTTTTTCAGACTGAAATACCCCACTATTTCCGGGATTTATACACAGAAAAAGGAAAAAGTGTGGCTCCTTTGGTGAAATTGGCCAGTGGATTAGATAGTAATGATCCCAAATGCGTGGTGTCGATCATAGGTTGTACGGAAGATTGGTTTGGCGATTGGGACGGCCTACACCCGGGAAGTGCCGATTTAATGATTACTGAGGACTTGAGTTCCGGAAGGTTGGTGGATGTAATAGACAGTGGGGAACCTGCCATTATGGTGTGCCATTGGCCCGGGATCTATTACAATGGCGAAAAAGTTGGTTTTAACATTTTCAAAGAAACCGTTAAGAGATTAAATGAAAAGTATGATAACCTGATATGGATGAAAAACTCCGAAATATCCAGGTATTGGGCAGCCAAAGAGTTGAGTACCTTAACCTTGTCGGGTAAAAAACTTTCTGTAAAGGCTCCCTTTGCTACCAAAGGATTTACCGTATCCTTGTCTTCTGCAAAGACCAAAAATCCAAAATTAATCTATAAGGGGGAAGAAAAACCCTTGACCCGGGTGGACTCTCTGTTGAAACTTACTGATAACACTTGGTGCAAAAATGGTAAAGAAGTGGTGTTGTGTATTGATTTACCCAAGGGGGAAGTTGAGGTGATGTTGTAGGGGTAAAATTGGGTTCATAGAAAGTGATTCTCATTAATTCCGAGTTTAAAGGAGGGGGAACAACTTCTTTACAAGTAATTCGTAACTTACTTGGAGAGAATCAATTCATAGTTACATGAAATTCAAAAAAACCTTATTTCTATTATTAAGTGCTTTCTTGATGGGTTGTAGTAGTGTGCGTGATGAAATGACCTTTTTTCCTGATAAGGAATATGAAATATCCAAAGAAGATATACCTGAACATATTTATGAGAAGGGAATAAAAACTTCTGACAACGAAACAATACAAGCCTTTTACTTTGCACATTCTGACGGTTTAGTTCGTCCATTGATCATCTATTTTCATGGAAATGGGGGGAATTTATATGGCCGTTTTGGGTATGCGAACCGGCTGTATGAAATGAATCAAAATGTATTATTGGTAAGTTACCGAGGCTACGCCAAAAGTTCGGGAAAGCCCAATGAGGAGGGGATCTATCTGGATGGGGAAGCAGCATTGAATTATGCAAAAGACAGTTTGGGGTATGCAGAGGAAGATATTGTGATATTTGGCAGATCATTGGGAACTACGGTGGCCATAAATACTGCCCAGAATAGAAATTTTAAGGGGGTTGTATTGGTAACACCTTTAACTTCCGGAAAAGAAATGGCCGAAGCGATGGGTATGGAATCGCTTTCCTTCATTGCCGGGGATTCTTATAATTCTATTGGGAAGATTAATAACCTGAAATCTCCCATTCTTATAATACACGGTACGGTAGACGAAACGATTCCTTTTGAAATGGGGAAGCAACTTTTTGACACCTATACCGAAAAAAAAGAGATGATCATAATTGAAGGGGGAGGTCACAATAATTTGCAGGATGTTGCACCGGAACAGTTTTGGGGCGGAGTAAAAGGATTTGTTAAGTAATTCGGAGCCTATCAATCTACCGGTTTTTTGAAAAAAACATGACCTATATCACATTTACGTCTTAACATAAGTCATAATTATACTCATTTTTAAGGACTAATTTCCGGTGTTTTACGTTCAACTTAAACTAATTACTAATGTTATCAAAGCAACAAGCAAGGACATTCTTTATAGGGGGTACTATTCTTTCCTTTATGGTTTTCCTGGGGTTATCATGGCATACACTGAGTGAGGAAGTTCCAAAAAAGACACATGAAGAAAATCTTTCTGAATCCGTAATTCGAGGTAAAGTAATATGGGAGGAGAATAACTGTATGGGATGTCATACTATTCTGGGTGAGGGTGCCTATTATGCACCTGAACTTACAAAAGCCTACAATCGTAAAGGTGAAGCTTACATTAAAAATGTGTTAATGTCTAAAGAACCGTGGGCTCCAAGAGGCCGGAAAATGGTAGCCTACGCACTTTCTGAAGAACAGGCCAACGATGTGGTGGCTTATTTGAAATGGATAAGTGAAATCGATCTCAATGGATTTCCTCCCGAACCAGATTTAGGCAAATAACAAATAAATTAAAAAAGATATTATGAAATATAAATCACAAAAAGTTGCTTATTGGTTTTTTGCCTTAAGCATGTTATTACTGGTATTGCAGGTTGTATACGGCTTTATTATGGGGTTTGCCCATATGGGGTTTGATGGCCTACATGAAATTATCCCCTTTAATACGGCAAGAGCCACTCACACCAACTTATTGGTTGTATGGCTCTTGTCAGGATTTATGGGTGCTGCCTACTATATTATTCCTGAAGAATCACAAAATGAACTGTATTCTGTAAAGCTGGCTTATGTGCAACTCATAAGTTTTGCATTGGTTGGTGTGGTTGCAGTAGTAGGTTATCATTTTAATTATTGGGAAGGAAGAAAATTTCTTGAAATACCCAGACCATTGGATTATTTGGTAGTTATCAATGTATTAACATTCCTCTATATAATTATAATGACGTTATTTAAAGGAAAAACTCGCACAACAACATCATTGGTGTTGACCATGGGTTTGTTTTTTGCAGCCTTGTTGTATTTACCGGGTATGATATGGTTTGATAGCCAAACTATGGATTCTTTTTTCCGCTGGTGGGTCGTTCATCTTTGGGTAGAAGGTGTATGGGAATTGATCATGGGAGGAATCTTGGCTTTTCTTTTAATTAAAATTACAGGTGTAGATCGTGAGGTAATCGAAAAATGGCTTTATGTAATTGTAGGGCTTACTTTTATATCTGGAATACTAGGCACAGGGCATCATTATTATTATATTGGTACTGCTAAATATTGGTTGGTTATAGGAGGAGTTTTTTCGGCTATGGAACCATTGGCGTTTTTAGCAATGGCCTTATTTGCTTTTTCAATGTATAGAAAAGGAGAGAAAAAACACCCTAATAAGCTAGCTCTATACTGGACATTAGGTACTGCTATCACCTCTTTTGTTGGGGCAGGTTTATTGGGTTTTGCACACACTTTGCCGCAAACTAATTTATATACACATGGAACTCTGGTTACTGCAATGCATGGCCACCTTGCATTTTGGGGTGCCTATGGAATGTTGG
>JAOUKG010000085.1 GCA_029882725.1 Cyclobacteriaceae bacterium | reverse complement strand
TTGTTTATAGGTTCCGTTATCGCTTATGCTTTATATGTATTATTCTGGGTTATCCAGTTTGCTGGTCTTACCCAAATGGAACAGGGGAAATTTCTTTTTGAGAAACTAGGTTATGAAATCACCAGTCAGCAAATCCTCATAAAGCTCAATACAAAGCAAGGTATGCCTGTAAAGTGGGAGCAGATAAAAAAGGTGGTAATAGGTAAAAATCATTATTTATTTTACCTCAGTAAAGTACAATTGATCCATCTTCCTTTCCGTGTATTTAATTCGGAAAACGAAAGGAAGTTTCTGGAAACCATATTAAAGCGTAAAGGTCTTATAAAATAGCCATATACTCAGATTACAACGATAAGAAAAAAATCACAACATCACAGGCATTTGTAAAAGCCTGTAAGTATTGTGCCTATCAGGAACGCACACAACAACAAGTGCGCGATAAGCTTTATAATTTAGGGCTTCACCAGGAAGAGGTGGAGGAAATGATTTCCAAACTTATTGTTGAAGGGTTTATCAATGAAGAACGATTTGCACGCGGATATGTACGGGGCAAATACAGACTTAAAAAATGGGGAAGAATCAAAATTAAAATTGGTTTAGATGCCCACCGGCTCTCAGACTATTGCATTAAAAAGGGATTTGCCGAAATAGATGAAGAGGAATATTTGGAGAACCTCAGGCACCTTGCCGTAAAAAAACTACCCTCAATAAAAGGAGATGATGCTTTTACCCGCAAATTAAAATTACAAAACTTCCTTCAGGGAAAAGGCTATGAATATGAACTGATCCGGGAGGTAATTGATCCTTTGGATTTTGAAAAGAGTTGATAAAATAATACTAGAGAAAGATAAAGATTAATGATTGATTTAAGAGAGAATGTTTTTGATACTCTAACGCAGCCAATGGTTACCCTCTTCTGAAAATACAGATTGAGATGAGGATAGAGAACTGAGAACTAAGGTTTTCCGGGTGATAGAGATTATGATTGAGAATGAGAAATAAGATTTGAAATGGAGAGGGGAAGCTCAATTTTACCGATAAAAATAGCATTGGAACAATATCAGCCTATTTGAACGACCCCGGAGATGTCATATATTTGTAGCGACCTATCACATTATACCTACGACCCCAGCGGGGTCACATATTTATAGACAATCTAGCATTCTACCAACGACCCCAGCGGGGTCGAACTCCCCGGTACCTGACAAACATACGTTGTGCTTGAATATCTTCGTGGCTAATTGTCTGCATCAGGATTTACAGGATTTAAGGATTAACAGGATGGGGATGGGCGGGAGGAACACTGGGTTCGTTTGCCAGAAGATTTCAACTTTTTTTTTGTTTTGCACCTAATTTTTGATCTATTTTTTGTCAACCTATTTTAGGGCAAGACAGGTTAAACAGGGGGATTGTAAATAAGGACCGGACGGACAGCCAGACTAACGGGGTGTTTTATAGGACAGGACGGACGTCCGGACCAAGAAATTTTCCCTGACCAACTAATCTACAAAAGAAAAGCGCTAAAAAAGAATCAATTCAAGAAATAGCAATAGAGAATCTTCAAAATCAGGGTGTACTGCCCTCAAACATTGATTTCAAGGGGAATATGGGCTGTGGAGGCTAACCATTCAGCAAGAATTTCGCATTTTTTAACCGGGGTAAACTTATTTGCTAAATCAAGGGCATTTCCTTCCTTTTCAATCAGTAAATCCTTGTTTTCTATAAAAGGAAGAATCTTTTCCCATAAATCGGCAGGGTCATTTGGATTGGTTTTTAAACCACAATTATGGGCATAATTTAAATCTGCCACCCAACCTCCAAAATTTGTAATAACCATTTTTCCCGTTGCCAGTGCGTCAAAATACCTGTTAGGACTACCTGTTTCCAGTACCTGTATATCTTTATACGAAAGATATACAGCATCGGAAGATTGTAGAACATCACGAACATAAGGCCTTGGGGCAAACTTTAAAAAACGGATATTGGGAAGACCTTGGGCAAGCTTTTCCATTCTCTCTTTTTCAGAACCCTCTCCCATAATCACAAAACCTACCGGCTTGTTATTTTCGTGCATATATCGGGCTGCATTTACAACAAACTCAAGGTGGTTGGCCTTTCCCACGGCACCGGCAGAAACCAAGGTAAATAATTCTTTACCAAAAAAGTTGAAATTTTTGTGACCCCTCCCTTCCGAATAATATTCAACATCTGCAAAATTAGGTATTTCAACCAGATTAAACTTCACACCAAGAGATTGAACATGATCGGTAATGGCTGGCGACATGGAAACCAAGCCAATAGCGTCTTTATATATTCTTTTCTCCAGTTTTCGAAAGTAATTTATCAAAACAGGGCTTTTCAAAACACCCATTTGTATTGGAGCCTCCGGCCATAGATCCCCAATTTCAAAAACAAAGGGAATATTTAGTGTTTTTTTGATCTTTATGGCCAGTGTTCCAATTGTCAGCGGAGTACTTATGGCATAAACCAGATCTGGCCGGGATAGTTTTTTAATTAAATGATAGGCAAGAACATTAAATTTCCAAAAGGCAAAAACCCTTTTTAAAAACCCGAACGAGTTGGTATACGCCACCGGCAAATAATGAATTTTTACATCATCAATTTCATGAATTTCATAGCTTGATTTATTGTGAATAGTAATTACTTCACAATTTATTCCTCTTTTTTGGAACTGAGTGGTAATATGCCAGGAACGAACAGCACCCCCCTGATACGGGGTACGGTAATGCATATGGAGAAAAAGTATTTTCACATCCTATAAATTCAGGCCACAAATTTAGGAATAATAAAACCGGCACTGCGATTTTTAGGATAAAAAACGTTTTTCGCGTTTATGGTGAATAGCCTTATGCTTCTAACAAAGCAGCATGGATCTCCGCTAAAGCCTGCTCTTTAAAATGGCTATAGCTACCCGTCCCATTTTCAACATTTTTTAGATTACTAATGTACTCTAAAACCTTTTGTGTCTGAACAACATCCATGGCAGAAAGCTCTTCTACAATGGCATACCTTGATTCTACTAAACTCATATCGATTTGTTTAATGTTGGTTGCTATTACATAGATACCAGAATTAGGTAAAAAGGTTTCTGCTCAAACATCAAATACATTACATATGAAAAGAAATCAATGTTTTAGCACCTCATTTTGGGCTGTTTCTGCCCTATTCTTTATTGTCGAAGCGCAATTGAAGGTTCTTCAAGGATTCCCGCGATCCTACAATTGTAATTACATCTCCAAGTCTTAGTCGGGTATAACCGTGGGTAATGATCATTTGACCCGCTCTCATCACAGATAAAATAATGATATCAGCCGGCAACCTTATATCACGTAACGGAATACCATGCAAGTCGGTATTGAGCATTTCCAAATCCATGGTATCTTGCCCTGATTGCAAACCCAACAACAGAGAGGCTGCCTGAGGTGATCTCACAAAATGATCTAGTAAACTTACTATGGCAGTAGAAGGATCAACCACCAAGGCACCAAGTTTATGGAATTTCTCAAAATTGTAATGATGATTTAACCTCACTACTACATCTTTTGTGCCCACATTTTCATAGATTAACTCTGCCAATACCAGGTTTTCATCATCGGTGAGCATCAAAACAATAGCCTCAGAAAGTTGTGCATCCAATCCATTCAGACATTCTAAATTAATAGCACTTATTTTCTGAATATTCAATCCCGGATAATCCAATGGGTCTACCTCTTGTTTGAATGTGGCAATTTTTACTTCCCAGCCGTTTTCCACAAGCTGACGTGCCAAAGCAACCGACTGACTTTCGAGGCCAAAAATAATGGCATCGCGGACCCCGTCAAATTCAGCGGCAGCAGCACGTGGTTTCGCTTCTTTTACCAAATTAAGGGACCATTTAAACAACGGTGGTCCAATGACCTGATTCACCACAATCATAGAAGTAATTATAGTGGCAAACTGAAAGCCCCACTCAGGAAAAGTTCTGGCAACAATTAATGCGAGCCCCAACCCCACGCCCGCTTGCGTAACATAGGGCATCCAACCTATCCGATTGTAAAGTTTGGAATCTCCCGCCATAACACCCCCAACATAAGCACCTACCATAATGGAAGCAAGGCGTATCAGGAAAAACACCACCGTGGCAATCCAAAAAGTTGAAAGCACATCTATGGCCAGAACAGCGCCGGCGAGTGTAAAAAAGGCAACATAAATAGGTCTGCCTGAGTCTTTAAGTATTTTTAAAAATTCGGGGCGGGTTTTGCTAAAATTAGTTACCATAAAACTGGCAATGATACAAATTAGCAATGGCTCGATCATAAATGCATGACCCCAATTTGCTCCGGAATACTCTTTTACAAAATAAAATAAGAGGTAAATAGAATATCCTGAAAATAGTATTAAAAAACGTTTTAAATCATAATTAATGCGCAAACTAAGCAGAAACCCAAGCACCTTATAAAGAACAAACCCTAATAAAAATGATACCAATACCTCAAGTAATACCATCATTATACCACTAAAACGTATTGCCTCTCCCTGATCTATAGCTATAGAGACAGACAGTATAATAGCGAACATAATAATCACTATAAAATCCTTTAATACGGTTACACCCAGAACAGTTCTTGTAAAAGGACCTTTTGCACGGACTTCATTGATCACTGCAATGGCAGAAGCAGGAGATCTTGCTATAAAAATTACTCCAGACAATAAGGCAACTATGGTTTTTTGGTCGTCTGTTAAATCCCTTAAAAACGGAACAAAATCTTGCAAAACATAGATCAAAATACCTGAAAACAAAAAAGTGACTATCAATTGTCCGGCAGTAATCCATTTTATGCTTTTAAACCGACTTCTCAGCTCCTTTAAATAAAGTTCTGAACCGGCAGCAAATGCTATATACGATAAAGCTATATCGCTGATGAAATTAAGATTGACCCGGGCTGATATAGGTATGAGCCCTAAAACAAAAGGCCCACAGATGATTCCCACAAAGAGCAACCCTGTAATTAATGGAAAATGAATTTTTTGAAATAACCGGGCAATATGACTACTTGCAATGGCTACAATTGCAAAACCACCGATTAATGTCACTATTTCTACATCAATATTCAAAATATTGGTTATTATTTGGTTAAAATCTGATTTAATGAGAATATCTTTTTAAATTAAAGTAGTCGAATACTATTAATTCAAATACCTTGATAAAAGATAATAGAATTGCAAAATACACTTTTATTTTAGTTTTTCTAATTATGACTTCCTGTTTTAATGGGCCTACCAATGCTTCCACAGGGAAAATAGTGTCCCACAATTCCTATGATAGTCTATTGCAAAAACATGTGGATAAAATGGGCATGGTAAACTATGAAATGCTGGCTCTGGACAGTGGAAAATTAAATAAATTTATCGGCACAATGGGAAGAAATACTCCCAATTGGGAACAATGGAAAAGGGAGGAAATAATAAGTTATTACTTGAATTTATACAATGCTTCCACCTTACAATTGGTTTTACGTAATTACCCGCTTCAGAGCATCAAAGATATAGGCCCCACCATCCAAATTCCATTTGTCAATACTCCCTGGCAACTCGATTTTATAAAAATGGACGATGAATTATTCAATTTAGACGACATTGAACATGGAATCCTTCGTGAGAAATTCGAAGAACCCCGAATTCATTTTGCCTTGGTTTGTGCGGCAATTTCTTGTCCTAAATTAAGAAATGAAGCCTATACCGCCGAAAAACTGGAGAGTCAATTGGAGGACCAAACGCATCAATTTTTAGGTGATACAAGCAAAAATAGTTTTGAACAAGAGGAAATAAAACTTTCAAAACTGTTTTCCTGGTATAAAGGAGATTTTGATTCCAATAGGGGAGTATTGGAATTTATTGGAAAATACAGAGATATTCCGGAAGGTGTCAAAGTTTCCTATAAAAACTATAATTGGAAACTGAACGAGCAATAAATATGGAACAAGAAGAATATTACGGCAAAATAACTGCATTTCATTACAGTGCATACAGGCCCGATTTACACAATCGTATTTTGCAAAAATGCTTAAATTCAGATAAAAAGTATATACTGGGGCTGGATGTTGGTTGTGGAACAGGGCATTCATCTCTGGCTTTAACTACGTATTGTGAAAAGGTAATTGGAATTGACCCTTCACAAGATATGATTGATAATGCCATTGCTCACCCAAAAATTGAATACAAATTATTTGATGGAGTAAATCTGGACTTCCCCGATAATACATTTGATATTGTAACCTTCGGTGGTTCCTTATTTTATGCAAAATCACAAGCCCTTTACAATGAGTTGGTACGTATAACCACCAAACATGGTAAAGTAGTGGTATACGATTTTGAAGTTGAACTTGATCATGTTTATGGACTTTTAGGTTTAAATAAACCCCAACAAGAAACAGAGTACCTCCATAAAACAGATTTTAGTGGACTTTTGGGAGATCACCTAATTAAAGAAACCCAAGAAATACAAAAAGATACTTTACGGATAAGTTCAACAAACCTTGCTCATTTAATGCTGTCAGTTCCTGAATCCTATGAAGAGATAGTGGGCAGAGGCCGAAACCTGGAACCCTTCACCTCTCTGATACACCAAATAGAATCCACTTTTTCAGAAGAAGATTACAACATCCCTGTGTTTTTGTACTGGACGAAGTATGGGAGGGTGTAGTCACTTGCGGAAAGAGTTTTTTGAATTAACGTGTCCTATATTTTTAAATTTTATCTTGATTTTTATTCTATATTTATAAATAATAGACTTAATCCATACAAATATGATAGCACGTTACATTTTTCTGCTTTTTCTTGTAACCCCTTTTCAAGGTTTTTCACAAGATACTCTTCAAATAAAACTCGATAATACCATGCCAAGACTTGGCGAAAAAATCGAGTTATCATTTAGTATTGACTTTTTCACAAATGCTCTTCAAAAGCAATTGGGTGAAAATATTGAATTGACAAATGCTTCTTCAATATTTGGCAGTCAAAACAAGGAATTTACCAGAGTACTCCAGTTAAACAAATTAGGAGAGTATCCCATTGGTCCGTTTAGTTTTAATTTTAATGAAAAAAATTATACTACAAATTCACTAACAATAAAAGTTATTGAGGCCTTGCCCTTTGAAGAGGGTATCTGGATAAGATTAATTGAAAATAATGGAAAAAAATATTTAATTGTAGAACAACTTATTAGCAATAAATCAGATCTTAAAAAGACTTCCAATGGCTATTCATATACTGTTGGAGGGATTAAAAACGAAAAAGACAATTTCGCAGAAATTATTGAAAGTTCAAAAAATGGAATAACAATCAATTTCAGAGGATCCAGAACCAACACAATTAAACCCGAAGGCGCAGGACTAACAGACCCAGGATTAAGCTACTCCTTTAAAAAATATGAGGTAGTTTTAGATGATGAATATATGGGGGATTATATATTGAGTAATAAAGACTTTACTAACCTTCCAAAAAAAACCAAAATTGAAAAAATAGAAATAAGGTAAATGGAACTTCAGATAGTTTAAAATATCTATACACCCTTTAAAAGTAATTCATATTCCAAAACAATTTACAATGAAACCCAACTACGACTACATCATCATTGGCAGTGGATTCGGGGGCTCAGTAAGTGCCTTACGGCTGGCAGAGAAGGGGTATAAGGTTTTAGTAATTGAAAAGGGAAAATGGTACAAAGCCCTTGACTTTCCAAAATCCAACTGGAACTTGAAAAAGTGGCTATGGATGCCCGCAATTCGGTTTTTTGGAATAATGAAAATAAGTTTTTTCAGACATATCGTTATTTTGTCGGGTTCGGGGGTAGGCGGGGGTTCCCTGGTGTACGCCAATACGCTACCCATTCCCAAAACTCCTTTTTACAAAACGGGATCGTGGGCAGGGTTGGAAAACTGGGAACAGGTTTTAAAACCGTATTATAACAAGGCCTATACCATGCTGGGCGCAACTAGCAATCCAAAACTATTCGATGCCGATTTGGCCCTGAAAAAATTGGCTGAAGAAAGAAAAATTGTCAATCAATTTGAAAGTACCAGGGTGGCCGTCTATTTTGGTGAACAAGGAAAAGAAGTGGATGATCCTTATTTTGAAGGCAAAGGGCCAAAGAGAGCGGGATGTATTTTTTGTGGTGGATGTATGACGGGTTGCCGCCACAATGCCAAAAACACGCTCGATAAAAATTACTTGTATCTCGCTCAAAAATTAGGTGTAGAAATTTTAGCC
>JAOUKG010000874.1 GCA_029882725.1 Cyclobacteriaceae bacterium | reverse complement strand
ATTGCACTTGTAAAATGGCTCCTAAAGAAATAATTAGCATGGTTGCCCCGCCTATAATTGCACCATTTTTAGCCCTGCTTCCCTCATGTACCCGTATATAATTAATTTCATCAAGGTGCATTGCAAATTGCTTACTTTCTTGTTGAAAATAGATACTGTCGTTTTCGATATGTAGTTCTTCAACATTCTTTTTTCTAAAGTTTTTCAAGCCTATAACTGCTTTTTCGTAATCACTATTTGGGGGCAGGTTATAAGTTTCCTGGCCCAAGACCGGGTTTATCCCCAGGAAAAGAAAAAAAAGAATTGTAAAACTAAAAAAGATTTTCATTTTATATACTTGACTAATTCTTGATTAAACAATCCTACCAACTGATCGAACTGATCCAGTTGTTGCTTATATTGATTTATATTATCCCCGGTAATTGTAGTAGGTTTTGTAAATCCTGTTGCATCCAACAACAAATCTCCCTTAAAGCTATATAAAAACAAGTATGATTCTAATCTGAGGTTACCCGTTATTCCAAAGGATCCTACACTAATAACTGAAAGTCTATTATAAGAAACGAGTATCGTCTTTACATTTAAAGCCGATGCCAATGTTGAGATTCTTAATTTGATTTGCTCATTCTCTTTAAATATTGCATTTATATTTTTGGCTTTTTCTAAATCAAGAACATTTAAATCTCCTTCACTAAAAAACACAACGGGAAAATTTTTGTTTTCCACTTGAACTCCCTCTTTAATCCTGTATTTTTCTGCCTTTTCAGAAGTAAAATCCTTTCCGGATATAGTCACCGCAGGTAACATTTTATTAAAGGAGGTCATTAATTTCTCCTGATAAACTGACAGGATTTTTTGTTCCTCATCCATAATTTGATCTGCCAACCTGTTGGTTTTAGGATTAAATCCTGCTGCATCAAGCAATGGGAATACAGGTTGCCAAACGGGCCCCATCATAGTGGAAACCAGATTTATCGTATCTATGGGTAATCCATTGGTATAAATTGTATTTACATGCACCATGGTAGATAAACAAGAGGACAATAAAACTATAGGAAAAAAAATTATTAATAAATATTTCATTTTTATTTTATAATATACCCTGCTAAACAAATTCATTAAGTGAAATATACTATTTATTTTAAATTAATAACATGTTTTTAGGGTGAATTATATAATCTCTTCAATTTTTTTTGTTTTTCTTAAATCAAAATAAACCTGAAAACAACTAAAATAAGGATATAGTCAAATCACTATTCCAGAAAATAAAGGCTCTCTGCGCTCCTTCCTGTTTTATAAGTTTTTTGACCAAATCAAAGGTCTCGTCTCTAGGTAACAAATACTATTCAACAAAAACTTCTAAATTAGCACCTACAATTTAACCCAACTCAACCTATGCGATTGCTCAACTTTCTGATCTTGTCTATTGGAATGGCTTTTACTGCTTGTCAACCTGCTCCGGAAACCATCACCTCCGAAGATTACCAACGTGCTGAGCGTTTTCTAACTCAAAATACCGATTCTCTGGTTTATGGTAATGTAAAACAACAGGCATGGCAGGCAAACAATACTTTGTACTATTCGGTTACTACGAAAAATGGAGTGGAGTATTTAAAAGTTAACCCCACCGGCAAGGAAATTCTTCCTGCCTTCGATCAGCAAAAACTGGCAGAAAAACTGGTTTCTTTAACAAAAACGGAAATCCATCCTTATGATATGGCACTTTCAGCTATAGCTGAATTGGAAGAGGGGGCAAAAGTTCAGTTCAGGTTTTCAGGAAATGATTACGAATTGTCCCTTAGTGATTACACTCTGATCAAACAGTCGCCAAAGCAAAAAAGAAATGAAATCTTATCCCCCGATGGTCGGTGGGCGGCTTATATAGACAGTTATAACCTTTGGGTACGAAATACTTCAACTGATGAAAGAGTGCAGTTGACTTTCGATGGAATTAAAGACTATGGGTATGCAACCGACAATGCCGGATGGACGCATGGAGATAACCCTGTGTTGTTGTGGTCTCCTCAATCTGATAAAATAGCCACCTTCCGTCATGATG
>JAOUKG010000873.1 GCA_029882725.1 Cyclobacteriaceae bacterium | reverse complement strand
CAAAAAGTTGTGCTAAAAAATGGAAATGGGGAGATACCAAAGCGGCCAACTGGGGCAGACTGTAAATCTGTTGTCTACGACTTCGCAGGTTCGAATCCTGCTCTCCCCACATGGGTAATTGGAAACTACCCGGTCCTTTATAAAAAGCGGGCGTAGCTCAGTTGGTAGAGCGACAGCCTTCCAAGCTGTAGGTCGCGGGTTCGAGCCTCGTCGCCCGCTCTTAATCTTCAAGGTGAGTCTTGAAGAGAAAGAGCCAGTAGTTTACCCTAAGCCGATGTAGCTCAGGGGTAGAGCGCTTCCTTGGTAAGGAAGAGGTCACGGGTTCAATTCCCGTCATTGGCTCATTTGGAGTAAGAATAAAATTGAATTAATATATTATTTAACTAAAAAAAGGGATTTTCAGACATGGCTAAAGCAACATTTGATCGTTCTAAACCCCACGTAAATATTGGTACTATTGGTCACGTTGACCACGGTAAGACAACTTTAACAGCTGCTATCACTAAAGTGTTGGCTGAAAAAGGTCTTGCTGAAATGAGAGATTTTACCTCTATTGATAACGCTCCTGAAGAAAAGGAAAGGGGTATTACAATCAATACTTCACACGTGGAGTATCAGACAGAAAAAAGACATTATGCACACGTTGACTGTCCGGGTCACGCTGACTATGTAAAGAACATGGTAACAGGTGCTGCCCAAATGGACGGTGCAATTCTTGTGGTTGCCGCAACAGACGGACCAATGCCACAAACACGTGAACACATTCTACTTGCTCGTCAGGTAGGTGTACCTGCAATCGTAGTATTTATGAATAAAGTGGATCTTGTAGATGATCCTGAATTGTTGGAGCTTGTTGAAATGGAAGTAAGGGAAATTCTTTCTTACTATGATTTTCCTGGTGACGACCTTCCTATTATTCAAGGTTCTGCTCTAGGTGCATTGAACGGCGAAGAAGCATGGGTTGAAAAAATAATGGAATTGATGACTGCGGTTGATGATTACATTCCTCTTCCTGAGCGTCTGATTGATAAAGATTTCCTAATGCCTGTTGAAGATGTATTCTCTATTACAGGTCGTGGTACCGTTGCTACTGGTAGAATTGAAAGAGGTGTAATCAACTCTGGTGACCCTGTTGATATCTTAGGTATGGGTGCTGAAAACTTGAAGTCTGTTGTTACAGGTGTTGAGATGTTCCGTAAAATACTTGATCGTGGAGAAGCCGGTGATAACACAGGTCTTCTTTTGAGAGGTGTTGATAAAGAACAAATCAAGAGAGGTATGGTAATTGTGAAACCAGGTACTGTTACTCCTCACAACAAATTCAAGGCAGAGGTTTACGTTTTGTCAAAAGAAGAAGGTGGACGTCATACTCCATTCTTTAATAAATATCGCCCTCAGTTTTATTTCCGTACTACAGACGTTACAGGTGAGATCATGTTACCTGAAGGTGTAGAAATGGTTATGCCTGGTGATAACGTTTCAATTGAAGTTACATTGATCAACTCTATTGCTATGGAGAAAGGGCTTCGTTTTGCAATCCGTGAGGGTGGTAGAACAGTAGGTTCTGGTCAGGTGACTGAGATTTTGAAATAAATTTGAAGAAAAAAAAAGATAGCGTTTCTGAAAAATTCGGAAACGCTTTTTTTTCTGTAAATATTATTCTAAATTTGCATCCCTTTTGGGGGTGCATCTTACGGGTGTAGCTCAATTGGTAGAGTAGCGGTCTCCAAAACCGTTGGCTGGGAGTTCGAGTCTCTCCACCCGTGCCAACACCATTAAAAGTGTAAAAATTATGCAAAAGTTAAAGAAATTTGTAATGGAATCTGTAGAAGAACTACGGCATAAGGTAAGTTGGCCGAAATACGCTGAGCTTCAGTCAAGTTCTATGCTTGTTCTCGTTGCTTCTCTCATATTTGCAATGATAATCGGTGTGATTGACCTCGCCTTTAATAATTCAATGGAGTGGTTTTATAATACATTTTAATAGACTGGAAAATGCCTGAACATAATTGGTACGTATTAAGGGTGGTCAGTGGCCAGGAAAAAAAGGTGAAAAATTACC
>JAOUKG010000872.1 GCA_029882725.1 Cyclobacteriaceae bacterium | reverse complement strand
ATCTCAATAATATCCTGAGTAGTTAAAACACGTACACTTGAATCAATTTCAAGATTAAGTTTTTTATTTATTCTATATCTACCTACTTCTCCCAAATCATATCTTTTATCCGAGAAAAACAGACTGTGAATTATATCTCTGGCTGTTTGTTCATCAGGAGCTTCAGTATTTCTTAACTGGCGATAAATTTGTTCAACCGCTTCTTTTTCAGAATTGGAGTTATCTTTAGCGAGTGTATTGAAAATAATAGTAAAATCATTTGCACCAGCCCCTTCCCTATGAACAATTACTGATTTTACACCAGCATCCTGAATTTTATCAAGGTCTTTTTCTTCGAGTATGTGATCTCTTTCAAGAAGCACTTCATTTCTATCGATGGAAACTACTTCACCAGTATCTTCATCCACGAAATCTTCTGTCCAGGTTTTAAGAACTCTGGCAGCTAATTTTCGGCCGAGGCCTTTTTTTATTGATTTGGGGTTTACCTGAATTTCTTCAGACAATTCGAAAAGATCAAGAATATCTTTATCGGTACCATAACCAATTGCCCTCATCAAGGTAGTAACGGGGAACTTCTTTTTACGGTCGATGTAAGCATACATAACGTTGTTTACATCTGTAGCAAATTCAATCCAAGAACCCTTAAAAGGAATAATTCTAGCAGAATATAAAGTGGTACCATTGGTATGTTTACTTTGAGCAAAGAACACACCAGGAGACCTGTGAAGTTGAGATACAATTACCCTTTCGGCTCCATTAACAACAAAGGAACCTTTCACTGTCATATAAGGGATATTGCCCAAGAATACTTCCTGCTCAATAGTTTCAAAATCCTCATTATCGTCGTCATTACAGATAAGCCTTAGCTTTGCCTTAAGAGGTACACTGTAAGTTAACCCTCTGTCTACACACTCTTCAACATTATATTTTGGAGGATCAACAGTGTAATCAATAAATTGGAGCACGAAATTTTCGCGTGAGTCACTGATAGGAAAGTTTTCAGAAAAGACTTTAAAAAGACCTTCATTTTCCCTTTTTTCCGCAGGAGTATCCAATTGGAAAAAGTCTTTAAAGGATTTAAGCTGAACATCAAGAAAGTCAGGATAATCAATTACCTGCTTTATAGATGCAAAACTAATTCTTTCGGTAATATTATTTGTTGCCAAAGCTCTTAAAATTTAGTCAATGTTAAGAAAATGAAAGTTTGTACAAAATGCGTACAAACAGGAAAAGACCCCATGCGCAAACCGCTTTTGACGGGTTACACTGGGGCCTATCTAAGTCTTAGACGGCCTAAGAACGTTATCAAATTACTTGAGCTCTACTTCAGCTCCAGCTTCTTCAAGTTGTTTCTTAATTCCTTCTGCTTCGTCTTTTGCAAGACCTTCTTTAACAGCTTTAGGAGCGCTATCTACTACTTCTTTCGCTTCTTTTAAGCCTAGGCCTGTCAATTCTTTTACAAGTTTAACAATTTGGAGTTTTGCTCCACCTGCTGATTTTAAAATTACGTCAAAATGAGTTTTTTCTTCTACTTCAGCACCTGCATCACCAGCGGGAGCTGCTACTGCTACTGCTGCTGCAGCTGCAGGTTCAATTCCATACTCATCTTTCAGAACATCTGCTAATTCTTTTACTTCTTTAACTGTAAGATTCACCAGTTGTTCAGCTAGTTCTTTAATGTCTGCCATTTTATTTTACTTTAATTGATTTTCTATTTAGTTAATTATTTCTTTCTTCTAATGTCTTTACAAGACCTGCAATTGTATTACCGCTACTTTGCAATGCAGAAATAACGTTTTTAGCAGGTGATTGCAGAAGAGCAATAACATCAGCGATAAGTTCATTTTTAGACTTAAGCTCGCTGAGGGTGTTGAGATTTTCCTCACCGACAAAAATCTCATATTCTATGGAAGCAGCCTTCAAAGCGGGTTTGGTTGTTCCTTTCCCCTTCTTTTTTCTGTAATCTTTAATAAGTTTGGCGGGTAGATTTCCAATTTCCCCGGAAAACATTAATCCGGAAAAGCCCTTTAATACCTCCTCAAATTTAGGAGAAAGAACATCTACT
>JAOUKG010000084.1 GCA_029882725.1 Cyclobacteriaceae bacterium | reverse complement strand
CTAAATCACTAAGTCCATTATGAAGCCACACTCCATCTTTCTCACCTGTATTACTGTCACTAAATTGTGAATGTCCGTTATGAGCCAAACTCATATACCTGCCTCCTAAATCATAGAATTTCTTTACATTGCCAATATCAAGTCCCAATGAATAGGCATTTTCCACCCCTATCATAACCACCTTTCGCCCGGAAGCTGCAATTCTCCTCACATCATCAGACGTATAGGCCAATCCAACGCGATCGGGAGCAATATCCTCGCACAACCGATGTATAGCATTGAACTTATCCATTGCATTATCGTAAGCTTTTCTATACCCTGCGGCATTTAAATCCCCTTGTCCTGTATAAACAATCATCCAACTTACATCAAGTCCCCCATTTTCCATTTTGGGAAGGTTAACCTGCGTATTTAAATCTTGAGTATAATTTTTCTCTAAAGTAAAATTGGCCGTATTGATATCGTCATGGGTATCCAGAGTGATAACACGATCGTGAATTTCCCTTGCTTTTTGAATAATCTGCTCTTCTGTAAGAACAGTATCTTTGGCAACTACATTGGAATCTGTACTTTCCTGACTTTTATTTCCATTACATGAAATAAGAAGAGCCAGAATAAAGGAATACATTAAAAATGGTAATCTATGCATAACTAATGGGTTTAATCAATTGGTTTTAGATGAAAATTAAAAACAATAAGAACGGTTTACTCCTGATATTTTATGAATGGCAAAATAAATTATCTACAAAATTCTATATTGTAATTTATAAAACGAAATATCAAATTCAACCAAAATATCATTTTAGATGAAATCCAGAAGAGAATTTCTTACTTCTATAGCCATGTTATCGGCCGGAAGCACATTTGCATCTTCCGCTTTTAGTTTCAATCTTAATAAAAAGAAGCTTAAAGTAGCACTTGTAGGCACAGGAGCCAGAGGCACTACTTTTTGGGGTAAACGTTTAATAGATACATACAGTGATATTTTAGAATTTGTTGGCTTGTCGGACATCAACCCGGGACGACTTGAATTTGCAAAAAATTACATGAAAGCCAAGTGCCCTACTTATGTCGATTTTGACAAAATGATGGTAGAGACAAAACCTGACTTACTGATTGTTACTACCAAAGACTCCACACATCACCAATTTATTATTAAAGGATTGGATTTTGGATGTGATGTGCTCACTGAAAAACCTCTTACCACAGATGAAAGGAAATGCCAGGATATTCTGGATGCCGAAAGAAGGAACAAGAAAAACTTGATTGTTGGTTTTAATTATAGATGGAATCCTTACGTTACCAAGGTTAAAGAATTACTTCAAAACAATGAAATAGGACAAATTACTTCGGTAGATTTTCATTGGTATCTTAATAATTATCATGGAGCCTCCTATTTCCGAAGATGGCATGGTTTAAGACAATCGAGCGGCACCCTCCTTGTACACAAGGCCACACATCATTTCGACCTTTTAAATTGGTGGATAGACTCAGATCCCATGGAGGTTTTCGCTTACGGTGATTTAGAACATTATGGTTCAAAAGGCCCCTTCCGGGGAAAAAATTGCAGAAACTGTCATTTTACCGAAGAATGTAAATACTACTGGGATATTACCAAAGATTCATTTTCGAAGAAAATGTATGCAGATCACGAGGAACACGATGGTTATATAAGGGATAACTGTCTATTCAGGGAAGAAATTAACATTTACGATAAAATGTCTGCACAAATAAAATATGCAAATAATGTAGTTTTAAATTACTCACTTAACACCTACTCACCCTATGAGGGATGGAAAGTATCAATTACCGGACATAATGGAAAAATAGAAGCCTGGCTTGATGTTCCCTGGTTTTCGAAATCAAAATTCAGTCAGGATGATTTACATAAAATGGAAATGTCGCAAGACGAAATGCCCCAGGATACACAAGCTTTAATTTTGCACAAAAACTGGCAAGACTACAACACTATATTTGTGCCTTTTGATAGAAGTGGGCATGGCGGTGGTGATGGTAGATTACAAGATAAAATATTCAGAAATCCTCTAAACCCTGACCCCTACAAACATGCCGCAGGGAGCAGAGATGGCGCCATGGCCGCATTGATTGGAATTGCCGCCAGAAACAGTATCGAAACCGGAGTACCCGTAAAAATTGGTAGTCTAACAGATTTACAACCCAGAGCCAAAAGAATGTAGAGACGTAGCCTGCTACGTCTCCTTAATACGATTGCTACCTCTCTTTATTTCGGTCGCTACGCCTCTATTTGTTACGTTTCAAAAGGATTTTCCAATTGGTACGTATCGGTTACAACGTATAAACAACCTACGACACCATTAATTTATTTACCTGATTTTTCCCAACCAAAGGAAAATTCAAACATACCAATAAAGGGGTTTTCAGAATAAGTAGCATAAAGAGTTCCATCAAAATAATACTCTTCATCATAAATTGTATTTACCACTCCCGCAATTAAGCCAACATTCACAAACCTACCGTTTTGAAACCTCCACCGATAACCTGCATTCATTATTATCCCTAATCCCAAAAAGTATTCCTCAGTACCAAAAGAATCAAAACGAGCGTACTCTCTATTTAACTCTAGCCCTCCACCAAAATAAAATGCATTATTATTGACAGATGAGGGTATAAAAGCTCTGTAACTTAAACCAACACCTAAATTAGCCGGAGATAAATAATCAGCCTCCCAGGCCAGGTGAGATAATACACCTAAATAAGACCAACGTAAATGTGGAGAAAGATAGCCATTTGAATTTCCTAACTTATGCTCGGTCGAAAAAACAGGACCAAATTGTAATATACCCAAAGGGTTAATAAAAAATGTGGTTTTTGGTAAGTCAGTATTTGATTTAGTTGGACTTTTAGAACCTGGTATTGTTGCATCGTCTTGCGCCCAAGCTAAATGAAACATAGAAATCCATACAAAAATTACGATTAGCTTTTTCATATCTGTGATTTAATTTTCCTTGTTTAAGGTAGCTATTAAGTTTAAAATATCCATGAATTTTGACCTATAAATTAATCTTAAAATACCGATAAAGGGTTTCAGCATTTTTTCATAATGAATACCATCTATGTTGTTTAAATACACTTTTAGGGTAATCTAAAATAAATTTAGACTAATCTAAAAATACAGATTAAAGCGGTCTAATTGGTATAATAGCAATGAAGTTTGACTTTAAGCGCTCTGTATACAAGCGTTAAAAGGAGATTAAATTAAAACATGCGTGATTTATAATAATCTTCTACTCTATCCAAACAAAATATAAAAAATCCAGGCTACATAAACATAGAGATTCTATATATCACATCTCTGATTTATCGTATGTCAATGCCGAATACTCAAGATTCTAAAACAAAAGAATTGTTTTAATGGCATTGACTCCAGGTTCATGAGTCGTGATGTGTCATTACAGAAATGACAGAAAACACAAAAAGGTATTAATACGGAAAGGCTTTAAATATCATATACTACTCTGAAGATTTTATAATAGACTTCAACTTTCTACTATTCTTAATGGCAAGGTGAATACCAATACCTATAAACACCCCACCTATTATTTGATTAAATGTAATAATTTTATCGAAGAACAATCCGGTGGTAGCAGCATAAATAGGAACAAGGTTTAAAAAAATAGCGGTATTTCCTGAACCTATTTGTTTTACACCTTTATTCCAAAACATAAAACTTAATGTGGTTCCGAAAAAACCCATAACAGCTACAGAAATCCAAAACCGATTATCCAATAAACCCTCTGGTACATTTAGCCACTCATTCATACTAAATAACGTAAATAAAACGGCTCCAAAACAAGTTGTAAATAAGGTAAGTAAAACCGAATTTATCCAAGGCAAATACTTGTGAATCAATACATTATGAAAGGCAAATAAAATACTGGCAATCAATAAAAAAAGGTCGCCCATATTAAAGGACAAATCTAAAACTACTGAAATATCTCCTTGGGAAATCACTATTAAGACACCTGTTAGCGAAACTGCCACCCCAATTAATTGCGCCTTTGACACCTTTACTTTCAACATAAAAACAGAAAAGATCAAAGTAAATACGGGATTTAAAGCAATAAGTAAAGCACCATTAATTGCGTCGGCAATAACCAGCCCTTTAAAAAAAAAATAATTGAATAAAAATACTCCGGAGAGACCAACCAATAAAATTTTACCTGCCATTTTATAACTTAATCGCAGCATTTCTTTATTTACACTTTTCAATCCGAAAAATGGGAATAAAATCAAAATTCCTATTGCAGCAAAAAAATAACGACCGGCACTGGCCCCCATTGGGGAAAGGTAGGAAGTTGATATTTGTGCCAAATGAAAATTCAATCCCCAAAATAAGGTTCCAATTATCAACTGAAGATATATGGTGTTTTTTGATGACATTTCGCAAAGGTATAAATTTTAATGAATCGACATCTCAATATGTCCTTTTTACTAATTAGCATAAAAAACCTATCTATTACCCCATTATTTAATTCAAAAACATATTAAAAAATAAAATAAACATATTATATTAAGCATTAAAAAATTACAAAATCAACAACTATTGAATGGAAAGTGTTCTTATTTTCTTTGAAAATCTACCCTCATGGTTTCGTGGGTCTTTATTAGTGGGTGGAATTGTATTATTTTGGATGTTGGAAGGATTGATACCTTTATATACAGTAAAGTATAAAAAATGGAGTCATGCAGGTATCAATTTAACATTAACAGTAATAAATGCTGCCATAGGCATTGGCCTTGCATTTACATTATTGAAAACCACAGAATTTTCTAAAGAGTATACACTTGGTTTTTTACACTGGATAGAAATACCTTTAATTCTGGAAGTAATAATTGGTTTAATGATGTTGGATCTATTTGGGGCCTATCTAGTACATTGGACAGAGCATAAAATAAAGTGGATGTGGAAATTTCATATTATCCACCATACCGACACAAATATTGACGTAACTTCTGGTTTAAGGCATCACCCTGGAGAAATAATTTTCAGAACTGCATTTACCCTATTTGCTGTTCTTATAACAGGCGCACCTATGAGTGTTGTGGTGCTTTATCAATCCTTGTCGGTACTCTTCACCCACCTCACACATGCCAACATCAATATGCCCGACAAAACAGATCGATTCTTATCGCTACTATTTGTGAGCCCTAATATGCATAAAATTCACCACCACTATAAGCTACCCCTCACAGATACAAACTATGGTAACATATTCTCTATTTGGGACCGTCTGTTTGGTACATTTGTTTATGCTCAAAAAGGATCAATTGTTTATGGTATTGATACACATATGGAACCTAGAGAGCATTCTAATATGAAAAATTTATTTAAAATACCTTTTTCTGAATATCGTCCGCCTACAAGTACAGACAGTAAATTCAAGTGATTTTTAGACCTTTTTTCATAAAAATGAAAACTGCATAACATATAATACGTTTATATAAGTGTATTGTATTGTATCACTTAAATTCGAAAGTCATGAAAAATGGAAAGTTGAAAGTTGCAGCAGGTTTTGTAGTTGGTACATTAGCAGGTGTTGCTATTGGTTATCTAACCGCACCTTCATCCGGAAAATCAACCAGAGAGAAAATAATCAAAAAAGGTGATGATATTACGGGAGAAATCAAGGGGTATGCAGAAGAGAAAGTAGCTATGATGAAAGACCTTTATAATGAGTCTATTAATAAAATGACCGGAAAAGGGAAAAAGAGTGTAGAGGAAGATAAAAATTTAGTTTCAGCAAATTAAATTAATTACTCAGAACATATTAATCCTTATTTACACTAATTTGAAAGGTAAGTTTTAATTATAAAAACCAATATTTTTCAATCATTTTGTATTAATTTATTGTTTATTTTTAATTACTAAATTGATATAAGATGAAAATGGTTTTTTATAGTTCAATACTTCCCTTTTTTTTGTTAGCTACTTCGTGTAGTGAAAAGAAGTCTGATAATCAGAAAGAGTTATACATGGACAGTGTACAAACTAGAATAGTGGGTGAAGAGGTGACCTATGAGGCTGATAGTATAGCTATGAACGGTTATTTAGCCTATGATAATGGTTCTGATGAAAAAAGACCCGGAATATTAGTGGTGCATGAGTGGTGGGGACACAACGATTATGCACGCCAAAGAGCTGAGATGCTGGCAGAATTAGGATATATTGCCTTGGCTGTGGATATGTACGGCGACGGAAAAAAGGCAGAACACCCTGACGATGCAGGAGCTTTTGCGGGAAAAGTGATGGGAGATATTGAAGGTGCCAGGGAAAGGTTTGCTGCCGCAATGGAAGTGCTAAAAAGTAACCCGAAAGTTGACTCATCGAAAATTGGAGCAATAGGGTATTGTTTTGGAGGAGGAATTGTTCTTCATATGGCACGTTTTGGTCTTGACTTAAAAGGGGTTGTTAGCTTTCATGGAAGTTTAGGCACTAAATTTCCTGCAAAACCGGGTACTGTAAAGGCCAGTATCTTGGTTTTAAATGGTGCCGAAGATCCTTTCGTTCCTGCTGAAGCGATAGAAACATTTAAAAAAGAAATGGAAGCAGCCGGTGTAGATATGGAATTTGTTGCCTATGAAGGGGCCATACACGCATTCACAAACCCTAGTGCTGATGATCTGGGTAAGAAATTTAATCTTCCTCTTGCATATAATGAGTCTGCTGACACACAATCATGGGCCAAAATGACTGAATTTTTTGTGGAAATATTTAAGTAAAAAGAAGGTAAAAAAATATTGAACAATAAAAAAGGGCTTAAAAAGCCCTTTTTTATTGTTCAATATTAAAACTAAAATATTATCTGTATCCTAATTCTTCCATTATACTCATTACTTCTTCAGCTTTGTCATAATCTTTAAGCTGTACATAAATGTACTGTAAAGTTTCTAATGTAGTCTGATCATCAGCTTTTAGTTCTCTACACTTTTCCCAGTATGGAAGTGCTTTTTTTGAAAGTTCAGTGATTTCGCTATCAAGTTTTTTACCTTTGGCTATATCGGCCTTAGATATACCTAAATTGTTTTTCTCTTTCGATTTTTCAACTAATTGATTCCTATAATAAACACCTAAATTAAAAAGTGCATTAAAATACTTCGGGTCAACTTTCAATGCATTTTCATAATGAACTTTTGATTCTTCCGTTTTACCCATTTGATCTTTCATTACCCCCAAGTTAAAGTGCAATTCTGCATTATTGGGATCCCTTTCAATTTGCTCTTCCAATTGCACAACAGCTTCACCTACTTTATCCATGGCAAACAAAACTTTAAATTCCCATTCAGAAATTATTTTTGACTCAGGATATTTCACTTTTGCTTTTCGTACTAATTCAAGAGCTGATTCATTATCCTCATTTATCTGATTTAAAATGTAAATAGCTTTAATGTATGAATCTTCCTCATTACCACCTTTATCAATATAACTTTTAAAGTTTTTTAATGCCCTGTCATATTCTTCTATTGATACACCTGCAAGACCTGCATAGTAATAGGCATCCAAAGAATCTGGCATAATCAATGTTGATTTTTCAAAGTAATCCAATGCTGCTGCACGTTCGTCCGCATTTTGAAATGCTGCTACACCTTTATTTAGGTTATAAGCCCAAAAACTTTGTAATGCACCTGAGTACATAACCATACTAGTAATCGGCCCAATAAATAATTCTGAGTTTCCTTTTTTTAAATCATTGGCTTTATGCAAGGCAGAAACTGCTGCCGCCATATCACCTCCCTCAACACCAGAAGTATCCATAATACCCAAAGCAAGCCCACGTATAAACCAGGTTTTGGGATCATTTTTCGTTTTTTCATGAACAATTCCTTCATCAGTAATTGCCATGGCAGTTTTCACATCACCGGATAAAACAGCACTTTCTGCTTGTCCGATTTTAGGTTTTTTTTGGGCGAAACTACTACCAGCCAAAATAATCCCTATAAAAATAAATACACGTTTCATACAAATTTAAGTTTAATTTTTTTTATTGTTTTTCATTAGTTTCTTCACCCTCGTTAGGATTTTGTTGCTCTTCTTCATCAACAACAATCTGTTCAATTTTTTCTACAGAACTGATTTCATCATCCTCATTAAGTCTTATGAGTTTCACTCCTTGTGTTGCTCTACCCATTACCCTCAAATCTTCTACTTTAATACGAATTGTGATTCCAGATTTATTAATTATCATAAGGTCATCTGTATCAACTACGTACTTTATTGCAACAAGCTTGCCAGTTTTTTCGGTAACATTAATAGTTTT
>JAOUKG010000869.1 GCA_029882725.1 Cyclobacteriaceae bacterium | reverse complement strand
ATTAATCATGATGATTCTTGTATTGCAGTCAGTAGGGTTAAATCCGGCATGGATAGGTATTATTATGGCCGTAGACAGGCCACTTGACATGTGCCGTACAGTAGTAAATGTAACGGGAGATGCAGCCGTTGCCACCTTAGTAGCAAATTCTGAGGGAGAATTAGGCGAACAGGACTGAACTAATCGTATATTTGCATTGTTAAAAAACATCTAACCAGATACTATGACACTCGTAAATTTATATATCGAATCCAACCCCAACCCAAACTCTTTGAAGTTTGTAGCTCCTTTTATGCTTGTTCCAGAGGGAAAAAGTTTTGATTTCCCCGATGCTGAAAGCGCTGGAAGTTCACCCCTTGCACTTGAATTGTTTGAGTATGATTTTGTTGACAGGGTGTTTTACATGAGTAATTTTGTTACAGTAACAAAAAATGATAGTGCAGAGTGGGTTGAGGTTAGAGCAAAAATAAAAGAACATATAAAAAATTACCTTGAAAGCGGGCGCGACCTATTTGATGATACATTTATCGAAGCTCCTGCAGAGCAAGACCCTGAATTGATTTCCCGAATAAAAGACATCCTCGAAGAATATGTAAAACCAGCTGTTGAAATGGACGGTGGAGCAATCATATTTGATTCTTACAATGAAGGTACTGTAATTGTTTCCCTACAAGGCTCTTGTAATGGTTGTCCTTCCTCCACCATTACCCTAAAAGCTGGTATTGAAAATATCCTAACCACTATGGTTCCTGAAGTAAAAAAAGTGGAAGCTGTTGGTCAATAAAACTAATTATTAATCAGTCTTTCGTATCTTTCAAAAAAGGACTGGATGAATATCTTAAGTTCACAACAAATCAGGGAAGCCGATCAATTTACAATTGAAAATGAGCCCATTTCTTCCATTAATTTAATGGAAAGAGCTTCAAGTAGATTTAGTGAACTTTTCATTCAAAAATACCCAGTTGCATATTTTAGAAAAGTGTGTGTTGTATGTGGTCCTGGCAACAATGGCGGCGATGGTTTGGCTATTGCCCGAATATTGCATAGTGCCGGTTATTCTATTTTCGTTTTTATCTTTGAAGAAACCCAATATAGTCAGGATTTTAGAATTAATTTAGAAAGACTAGAAGGTCTGGTTGAGGTTGGAGGTATTACCGATGATACTTTTTCTTCCGGTATTGATTTTCATATACTTATAGATGCAATCTTCGGTTCAGGCCTCAATCGGGAAATTACCGGTATTTATAAAAATGTCATTGAGAAAATAAATTCACTTGATTGTATCAAAGTATCGGTAGATATACCCTCGGGATTATCTGCCGATGAAGGTAAAATGGGTGTTTCCATACAAAGTGACTATTGCATTAGTTTTCAGGTTCCAAAATTATCTTTCTATTTGCACGATAGTGAAAATACTTATGATGAATTGGATATCATTGATATTGGACTCGACAAAATGTATATAGAATCACAAAAATCACCCTATTTTCTAGTAGATAGAAACTACTTTTTACAAGGTTTTAAACCCCGATTAAAATTTTCACACAAAGGTAATTACGGACATGTATTAATTACAGGAGGAAGCCCCGGAATGATGGGGGCTGTATACCTTTCAGCGAAAGCCAGTTTAAGAACAGGAAGCGGGTTGGTAACATGTTATATTCCTAAATCAGGTCTTGGGATAATACAGTCTTCTTTGCCTGAGGTTATGGCTCTTACCGACGATGCTGAATATCTTACCCACCCTCCGGAACTTTCCAGATTTTCGGCCATCGGAATTGGCCCTGGAATGAGCACAAAAATTGAAACTGTTAAGTTTATACGGTCTCTATTTGAAAACTTTCATAAACCAGTTGTTATCGATGCTGATGCTTTAAATTTAATCAGTGAAAATCAGGAACTTTTAAAACTCATCCCTGTGGGCTCAGTACTTACTCCCCATCCCGGTGAATTCAAAAGGTTAGTGGGAGGTTGGAAAAACGACTTGGAAAAGATTTCCCTTCAAAGGGCCTTTTCTGAAAAAAATCAATGTATTGTAGTAGTAAAAGGGCATCACACAACAATAACAG
>JAOUKG010000870.1 GCA_029882725.1 Cyclobacteriaceae bacterium | reverse complement strand
GCAAGTGTATGGGCGGGACAGGCTGCTTTGGACGTCAGTGTAACCGGAGTAGGGCCGGCATGGTGGAACTATGGCATCTATGTCGATGGAAAATCTACTGGAAACAACTTGGGCATAATGTCCAACGTAGTGACTACTGCAGATAATACAGGAAGTATGCACCTGGCAATGGTGGGGTACGCCGATGGTGATGCTCCGGGTATGCGAATAGGAATAGAAGGGAATGCAAAAGGCTCAGGTGCTAACCAAAGTATGGGAATACGCGGGATCAACGATATGACCCTTCCCACTGGTGCGGTAAGCTTTGGAGGCAAATTTGAAAACAATGCCAGTGGTACAGGCGCAACAGCCACAGCCGTCCATGGACAAGCCTATGGTACAACAGATAAAAACATTGGTGTTTATGGCACCGCAGCAAACGGAACAGAAAACTGGGCCGGTTGGTTTGATGGCGATGTAATGGTGACGGGTAGTTTAAATGCTACCATGGCAAGCAATAATGTAAACGATCCCAATGGTGTCACTGTTATCAGTATGAATGCAGTTGAGGACAATGGTGCAAATCCTGGTTTATGGGCAGGTGAAATATACCTTAACGGCCCAAGTACGCCAAACTTCCAGATTGGTGCCCCTACCTGGGAAGGAAATAACGGTCCGGAACGGGCCAGAATGACTTTATTTGGAACTACTCCTGATGGCGGAGGATGGTATAAAGGAATGATGGCTTTAAGTGTTGATTCAGACGGCACTAATGAGTGGGGTACACTTGGGATCAATGGAGCAAACTCCACAAATTTTAACTTTGGAGCCAAGAGTTGGGAAGGTTCGTCAGACCGGGCTTTTATGCATATGTTCGGCACACATGATGCGCAGGGGCCGATTGCCAATTTTGAAGTAAACCAGGGCGGATCCCCTGGTATAGAGTCCGCATACATTAACCTACAAACTCAAGATGGAACCAATAACTATGGAATAGTACAGATAGGCGCTTCAGGAACCAATAGCGAGTCCGGTGGCATGTGGCTCAGAGGGGCCAACACCGGCGATAAAGTATCACTACGTGTGGATGATGACGGGGCCGGTGCTTATTGGGGACAATTTGACCTCATGGGCCCCAACTCGCCCAACTTCACTTTCGGTGGTAAAAACTGGGAAGGTTCCGCCGACTATCCGTTTATGCACATGTTTGGTAATCACAGTGGCTTAGGGCCTGCAGGTATCTTCGAACTGGGCCAGGATGGCACAGGCGCTGAATGGGGAAGTATTACACTCCAGGCACAAGATGGTACTAACAACTATGGTACAGTCAATATTAACACCGTCCATGATACAGGTGGTGCTGATCCTTCTGGATTTTCAGGTAGCCTAAGTTTAGACGGAAACACATCAGCCAATGTTCAGTTGGGTTCTAAGTCCTGGGAAAATCATAACTTAGGAATAATCTCTGTACATGGTGCAACAGGATCTGTTGTAGAAATTCAAGCCAATTTTGATGGCATTAATGAGACGGGTCAAATTGCAGTAGGCAAGAGTACAGGTGCGGGAAGAACATGGGTTGACCCACACCAACTGTCTATGCATGGTATAAATGACAGACCAACTGTATATCTGCGTGGAGAACGATTTGGGTCATTATCTCTTCTTGGAGAAAAAGATGATGGAGGCACTTGGGTAAATAGCAATATTGAAATGAATGTTTTTGAAGAAGGCACAAAAAATGTAGCTGCAGTACAATTATTCAACACAGAATCAGGTGGTCTAAGAAATATGACTGTTGGAATATCCAGTAATTTTGCAAACCAGGGTGTTGGAGCAATAGAATTATTTGATAATATTGGTACCCAGGCTATAATAATGGAAGCTGGCAGTGGTAATGTTACTGCAAATGGATCAATGTTTGCTGTAGCCTTTAACACCACCTCTGACGCCCGCCTCAAGAAAAACATCACGACCATCGACAACAGCCTGTCGAATGTCCTGAAAATGCGCGGCGTCTCCTACAAATGGAAAGATGAAAACATGGGTACTAACAACCAGATCGGCCTCATCGCCCAGGAAGTGGAAGAAGT
>JAOUKG010000871.1 GCA_029882725.1 Cyclobacteriaceae bacterium | reverse complement strand
TGCCCACGTAACCTCCCCCGGCCTGGATATATCGCTCGAAATCGGCCTGCTGCCGGTAGTCCAGTATTTCCCCGGAAGTATTCAGAAAGATCACCGTACTGTATTTAGCCAGGGAATCTTCCTGAAAGTAGGCCCCGTTGGTGGTGGTATCTACGGCGATGCCATTCTCCTGGCAGAGCTTTGTGACCGCCGCCACCCCCGCGGGGATGGACTCGTGGTAGAATTTTATAGCCTTTGAAAAGATGAGCACCCGCTTTTCATCGCGTGTATTGGAGCAACTGCCAAGCAGAAAGGCTGCCAGCAGAAAGAATAAAGTTTTCGTATAAGTCCGCATGAGAGGTATGTAAGGTAGTTTCATAAACAGGAGGTAAAATTAAGGAGAGTAGGGGAGGTTTACAAGTTGGGGGGCAGGGATCCAGCAACAGCAACAGTTCCAGCAAGAGTAGTGAGAGGTGCTTTCCATCGCAACCCTCGATTAAACGGTTCAACAGTTCAACGATTCAGCAACAGCAACAGTTCCAGCATGGGTAGTGAGAGTTGCTTTCTCCACACTCCCTACTGTTGCTCACTACCAGGACTAATTTTACCTGCCGACTTTGTCCAGTGAAAAGAAGTGCAGTTGGAAGCCATAACGAAGGCTATAAAGGCTCGTTTAATGCTCTATTTCATGTGTGTCTCGTACACTACTGAAGGTAAGGTTCAATAATTTCCATTCTCCTCCTTCCTTCATATAGAATTCGGTCACCGTGAATTCATTTGATACATCATTGCCACGTACATGGGCCATCAATGTGATACGATTCCAAAGCACGGCTGTATTATTACCAAAAACTTCAACAGCAAAATCGTGTACATCAGCCTGTTTGTACCAAATACTTCCGGTTTTGATGATTTCCAATTCTCTATCTTTTTTCCATGAACCACTCATATGTACAAACTTGGCCTTGTCATGGAAAAGAGAGTCTAATTTATCTATATTCTTATTAGCCATCCAATGCCATTTTGCCTTTGAAAGTTCCCAAATTTCCTGTTCAACAGGGGTATCTTGGGCAAATAATGGCAAGCAATATGCCACAAAAATAATTCCAAACAAGGTTCTCATTTTGTGAAATTTTAGTGGTAGTTTATTTGTCCTGAAGATAGTTATTTTTCCTTTTATTGTTTCCTGATTATTGTGATTACTTGATGAAGTAGGTATCGATGAAAAACGAGGGAATGAAAATGATCAGTAAAAATAGTGCAGATAGTGTCTATGGATGACATTCTTAATTACAAAAAAGGGCTGACAGTATTGAGGATAAATTTTAATTAAAATATATTAGCAAGAGCAATTCAATTCTTTTCAAACTTCAGGTTTCTAACTCGTCCTAAATGCAGTTGAAATCCACTCACCCTGGTCTTAGGTTCTAGCGGAGCGATACCTAAGACCTACCCATCCCCAAGAGCGTCTCGCTCGGTCGTTCTGCTTTAAAGAAAGCCTTCAGTCCAAAAGCTGCATGTCCTTTTAAAATGAAGAAGAATTGACCCAGCAACAGCAACAGTTCCAGCAACAGTATTGAGAGGCAATTTCCATAGCAACCCTCGATTAAACGGTTCAACAGTTCAACGATTCAACAATTCCTGCTCGGTCGTTCTGCTTTAGAAAAAGTGTACAATTTATCCTGAGACATGATGCCCGTAATATAGTTTGAGCAGTTTCACTGTATTGATGCAGAGGCGGTGCGAGGTTGAGTGTGAGTACCCAGAAACAAAAACAGTCTGTGGTAAAGCCTCAATACTCAAGACTCACACTCAAAACTGTTTTTGTAGCCAGAACGGGACAAATATCGAACTATTACATGAAAGGTGTTTATCTGGTTGTTCAGTATCAAGTTTTATAGAAGCTGGCACTTTAATGTAAAAGGTTAAAATTAATATTTTACAACCGTTTTTTAAAGACAACATATTTAATCTAATATTGTTGTTTACGAAAAACATTTTAGTATTTTTGAATCATGGAAGCACTAAGAAATAAATACCTGCGGTTACTGAATGCTGCTAATTTTGACTTTAAGAGGTATTTATACAAC
>JAOUKG010000868.1 GCA_029882725.1 Cyclobacteriaceae bacterium | reverse complement strand
AAATTATTTTTCAGAGGCATTAAAGGCTATATCAGAAAGCAAGCCCGTTGTTCTTCAATATACAGAACCAATTGGGTGTATGATATCAGTTGAACATCACAATTAAAAAAAATGGTTAAATTACAGTTATTACTTTTTTTCGTTTTATTAGTAAATAGTAACACTCTCTTTAGCCAGGAAGTTGATTCTATTACTTATTGGCAAGACATCCAACCAATTATTTATAATAAGTGCGTTCCTTGCCATAATCCAAGTGGTACGGCACCTTTTTCACTATTGAAGGAGAGTGACGTTTATAAAAGGGCTAAATTCATAGCTTATGTAACCCGAACCAAATACATGCCACCATGGAAAGCGGATCCAGCTTACCAAACTTATATGAATGAAAGAGTATTGGATGCCGAAACTATTGATATAATACAAAAATGGTATATAACGGGTTTAAAAAAGGGAGTCAAACCTCAAAGCCCAACATACCTAATTGAAGAAAATAAAGAAGAAGAAGAACCTGACTTAATTTTAAGAATGGAGAAGCCGTTCAACATTCCTAATACAAATAAAGAAGAGTTTCGTTTTTTTAATGTTCCTACAAATTTACCTACAGACACTTTTATAAGTAAAATAAAGTTTATCCCTAACAATAAATTACAATTACATCACAGTAGGGTAATGGCCGATACTACAAACTTAATAAGAGGGATTGATGGTTTATCCGAGCAAGACCCCAAAGTTGCCGAGTTTCAAAAAAACCCACTTGCTGATGAATTCATGTATGGGTGGGTTCCTGGCAACGAAGGCATTATATTTCCTGAAGGTTCTGGAAAAAAAATATATGCAAATACTGATATAATTTTGAACATTCATTATGCCCCCTCTTCAATTGAACAAGAAGACCAATCGGCTGTGGCACTTTATTTTGTAAAACAACCTATTAAAAAAGAAGTTAAAACCTTAGCTCTAAATGAAAACTATATAGTAAATCAACCCTTTTACATACCAGCAAACAGAATTTCAACTTTTTACATGAATTACGGCCCTAGTACAACCGATATCTCCCTAATTTCAATAATACCCCATATGCATTATTTAGGTAAAAAATTTAAGGCTTACGCTGTAACACCCTCAAAAGCGATTATACCATTAATAAAAATTGATGATTGGGATTTTAATTGGCAAAGTACGTATCAATTTAAAACGCTGTTAAAAATTCCAAAAGGTTCACATATTATTGTAGAAGGAGTGTATGATAATACAACTGATAATCCAGCAAATATAAACTTCCCACCTAAAGACGTTGCATATGGTTGGAATAGTACTGATGAGATGTTTAATTTTATTATTTATTATTTAGAAGAGTGAAATGAATCATTGACAAACCAATCTACTGGGTATGCTCTATATGATGCTTGGTTTCCACTTATTTGCCAAACAACATTCCCATCCAAATCAACCACAGAAACCAAAAGTTGTTTTCGAGTTGTACAAACAAGATAATGGTTCAAATCAATTTGATAAGCACTACACATCCGGTAAGAAGTTAAATCCAAGGATAAAGGAATAAGTTTGCTTTTCTTTATCAATTTATTTTCTTCGTCTAATATAAAATTTATTATTCTTGATTCGGGTCTAATTTGTTTATTTCCATTATCAAACACATCAAATCCTCCATATTTATTTAATTCAACACTATGTTGTCCTATAAATTCTAAAGAATCTGGAAGAGGAAAATCACCATTTTCACCCAATTTCCACATTAATTCTCCATTTGCACTATTGATTTTCCAAATTTGATTAAAATCTCTTAAGGATATCATGTAATTACCATCACGATCTACCATTACAGCATTTGCATGTCCTAAATCCTTTTTAGCAATAAGTACATTATCAATTTCAATAGGATTAATTACATCAAAAACACTCCACTTAAATACAACTCGACCAAGTGTATCAAATACGATTATACCGTCAGTGTTAACAATATCCTCCTTATTACCACCAACTAGACTTAAGTCAAAAACTTTCTTATCATAAAATATTGCTACATATTTATCATCATGTTTTAATATTTCG
>JAOUKG010000867.1 GCA_029882725.1 Cyclobacteriaceae bacterium | reverse complement strand
AACTTCTTTTGCCTGTGCCACATTGATCCCCAACGGTTTTTCAACAAAAACATGGGCACCTTGTTTCATACTTTTTATAGCATAATCTGCATGATATTCAGTATAAGTGGCAATAACCACTATATCCGGTTTTGTTTCATTTAAAGCAGTATCAAAATCATTATATTCAGGATAATTACTACCCAGCATTTTATTCAATTCAGCCCCCGATTTACCTGTACGACTAACAATACCTACTATTGTTGAATTTTCAAATGCATGATATGCCTTGGCATGCGACTTACCCATATGGCCTGCACCTACCACTAAAACTTTGTACGCCATTGTATTGAAATTAATTGTAAAAGATTAAAAATTTATATCTGTTCAAAAATGCAAAAAATAATTTAACATTATTTCATTAATTTTACGCGCGGATGAAAAAAGTAGCATTTTATACTTTGGGTTGTAAGTTGAACTTTTCTGAAACATCTTCGGTAGGAAGAATGTTTGAAGAGAAGGGCTTTGAAAAAGTGGATTTCGAAGAAAACCCGGATATTTTTATTATTAATACATGTTCTGTCACTGAAAATGCAGATAAGAAATGTAGCTCAGTTGTAAAGCAGGCACGAAAAGTAAACCCTAATGCTTTTGTTGCAGTTATGGGGTGTTTTGCACAACTACAGCCACATAAAGTAGCTTCTATAGATGGAGTGGATGCAGTTTTGGGAGCTTCTGAAAAATTCAGACTTTTTCAATTAATTGAAAACTTTGAAAAACAACCTGAAACTCTTGTTTTCGCATCAAATATTGAAAACGCTACCGAATTTCACTCTAGTTATTCTTTAAATGACAGGACCAGAACTTTTTTAAAGGTTCAGGACGGGTGTGATTATTCATGTACTTTTTGTACAATCCCACAAGCCAGGGGTGCCAGCAGAAGTGACACTCCCGACAATATCATTTCAAAAGCCAACGATATTGTAGAAACTGGTGTAAAAGAAATTGTTTTAACTGGAATAAATACTGGTGACTATGGAATTGTAAATGGTGTGAGGCAATTTACTTTTACCGAATTGATAAAAAGGTTAAATGAGGAAGTAAACAATATTGAAAGAATACGAATTTCCTCTATTGAACCTAATCTTATAACAGATGAAATTATAAAGATTGCTTCCAAAGGAGAAAAAATAGCTCCTCATTTTCATATCCCTCTTCAATCAGGAAGTGATATCATTCTTAAGAAAATGCGCAGGAGATACCTTACAGGTCTTTATACAGAAAAAATAGATGCTATCCGAAAATACATCCCGGACGCATGTATTGGAGTAGACATAATTGTAGGTTTTCCGGGTGAGTCTGAAGAAGAGTTTTTAAAAACCTATAAATACCTCTCTGACCTTGACATCTCCTATCTTCATGTTTTTTCCTATTCCGAAAGGGAAAATACATTAGCCGCTGAAATGGATGCAGTTGTTCCTGTTAATGAGCGTCAACGCAGATCGCAAATGTTACGAATTTTATCAGAAAAAAAGCGACGGAACTTTTATGAATCCCAAATAGGTAGAATCAGACCTGTATTATTTGAAAAAGCTGAAAAAAATGGTTTAATAGAAGGGTTTACTGATAATTACATCAAAGTTTCCGCAGAATCAGTAACCCAATTATCAAATCAAATTGTATGGGTTGAATTAACTTCTGTAAATGAATTGGGAATAATGGAGTTTAATTATGTAAAAGAAGAAATTAGGTAATTACAATTAATCGTCATCCTCCATTTGGGCCATTTTATCCTCCATAAGTTTTCCAATTAAGGCCTGATATTCTTTTTCCTTTCGCTCCATTTCCTCTTGAGTTGCAGTCAATTCCTCCATATTTTGACGCATTTCCTCTTCCTGAGCACGCATTTCCTCGGTTTGTAATTGAGATTCTTCCAAAAGTTTTTTAGTTATCTCAGTAATTTTTATACCCGAAATAGTTGAAGCTATATTCTCTGCCAGTTTTTCGACAAATTCAATCTCAAAATCTTTAAATTCTTTAAAAGAAGCCAATTCTATCACACCATAAACTTCCTCATTAATAAGCAAAGGAA
>JAOUKG010000866.1 GCA_029882725.1 Cyclobacteriaceae bacterium | reverse complement strand
CATGGAATATCTCAGATATATGCGGGATCAATTAGTTGAGAAAAAATCTTCTCATATAAAAATATTTGCGGGAGGGGGCGGAGTAATTCTTCCCGACGAAATAGAAGAACTTCATCATTATGGGATTGAACGGATCTATAGCCCCGACGATGGCAGGAAAATGGGTTTACAAGGCATGATTAACGACCTTATTGAAAAGTCTGACTTTCAAACCATTAGCTCTTTGAACGGAGAGTCAAAAAATCTAAGTAGCAAAAACGATCAAAACATTGCACGCTTAATTTCTGCAGCAGAAAATCATCGTGAACTGTATGCTGAACTTTTAAAAGACATAAAAGAGCAATCAAAAAATTATTCAATCCCAGTTTTGGGAATCACCGGTACAGGCGGGGCGGGGAAATCCAGTTTGGTAGATGAACTGGTCCGACGGTTTTTATTTGATTCTACAGACAAGACTATTGGAATTATTTCGGTTGACCCCTCAAAGAGAAAAACGGGAGGTGCGCTTTTAGGTGATCGAATTAGAATGAATTCCATCAATAACGACCGGGTTTACATGAGGTCTTTGGCAACCAGGCAAGCCAACTTAGCTCTTTCAAAACATGTAGACGATGCTGTACATATTTTAAAAGCTGCTCAATTTGATTTAATCATTCTTGAAACTTCTGGAATTGGACAAAGCGACACAGAAATTACTGAGCATTGCGATGCCAGCCTTTATGTAATGACTCCGGAATATGGAGCCGCAACACAGCTTGAAAAAATAGACATGCTGGATTTCGCAGATGTTATTGCTATAAATAAATTTGATAAAAGAGGAGCTCAGGATGCCTTGCGTGATGTAAAAAAACAATATCAGAGAAATCATTTACTCTTCGATACACCGGTTGAAGAATTACCGGTATTTGGAACCATCGCTTCCCAGTTCAATGACCCAGGCACAAATAAATTATACCTTAAAATCCTTGATCTCATACAATCGAAAACAGGTATATTATTTAAAAGTTCATTGCCTGAAATCGTTTCCGATTCAGAAAAAACACATATAATCCCTCCCAACAGAACCCGCTATTTATCTGAGATTACGGAAGTGATACATAGTAAAATTAAATGGATTGAAGCAGAGGCCGATAAGGCTAACAGTGCCTATGTTCTCAATAAAACGTTGGAAATAGAGGAAATAAAATCAAATAATGACCTCTTGGAGGTATCAGAAAGGTATTTCCAGTCACTAGACATTGATTCCCGGGATATAATCAATGGGTGGAATGAAAAAATCAAAAAATACAAGGCCCCCGAATATCTTTTTAAAGTAAGAAATAAGGAGTTTTCAATTAAAAATTACTCAAAGTCACTATCTAACAGCGAAATCCCAAAAATTTCCACGCCCAAATTCAGATCGTGGGGAGATATAATTGAGTGGAGTTATAAAGAGAATTTTCCCGGAGAATTTCCCTATACAGCGGGAATCTACCCTTTTAAGAGGGAAAATGAAGACCCTACCAGAATGTTTGCCGGAGAAGGCGGGCCTGAAAGAACCAACAGACGGTTCCATTATGTAAGTGCCTCCATGCCGGCGAAAAGGCTTTCAACTGCCTTCGACTCGGTTACGCTCTATGGAAATGACCCTGACTACCGCCCCGACATCTATGGTAAAATTGGAAATTCAGGAGTTTCCGTTTGCTGTGTTGACGATGCAAAAAAATTATATTCCGGATTTGACCTGGCAGAACCCACCACATCGGTATCCATGACAATCAATGGACCGGCCCCTATGCTTTTAGCCTATTTTATGAATGCTGCCATCGATCAGCAATGCGAAAAATATATTCATAAAGAAGGCCTCACAGAAAGCATCAAGAAAAAAATCGAAGAGAAATTCAAAGCAAAAGGAGTTCCTCAGCCACAATATAATGGCAGCATTCCGGAAGGGAATAACGGTTTGGGATTAATGTTATTAGGAATGTCGGGCGATGAGGTATTACCTCCTGAAATTTATCAGAAAATAAAAACAGAAACACTCTCTAAAGTAAGAGGAACGGTACAAGCAGATATCCTTAAAGAAGATCAGGCT
>JAOUKG010000083.1 GCA_029882725.1 Cyclobacteriaceae bacterium | reverse complement strand
CACCCGCTGGGGTAGTTGGTATGGAATGATGGGGGCACTACAAATTATGGACTATCTGGGGTTATTCGATTGAACCCGGATTATGCAATGTGGTTCGTATTCAGCATCCTAATAGAAACTAAAATATCTTCTTACGAAACCTTTCGAAGGTTTAGGACCCTTCCCTCATTGAACAGAAAATTATCAATTATCAATTATCAATTATCAATTATCCATTATCCATTATGCATTATCAATTATCTAACCCTCCCCACTTTTATAAATCTCTCTTTAAAGTAACTTGATATATTGTAATCTTCAATGATGATGCCCCGGGAGTTGGTATTATGCATAATCAGTATTTGGTTGTTGGATACCTCGATAACCAAAGATACATGTCCTATAACAGTGTCATTTAGGTTTGAGCCTTTAAAAAACATAAAATCGCCTTTTTTAATATCCGATATTTCTACTGTTTTTACAATTAAACCTATATCCCTCGAAATATGGGGTATAACTATTCCATATTCACCAAAGATGTATGATACATAGCCTGAACAATCCATGGGCCAGGGAGAAGGACCTTGATAACCATAGGGTTTACCCAAAAACGTTTTACCAAGATCTATAATGGAGTCGATTTTTGTCTCGGGTATGGAATCGGGAAGGGAACTTGCAGGTAGGATTTCGTAATCTGTTTTTATACTATTAGTATTTCTGTTCTCATTCTGTTTTTCACTCATTCCAGGCAGGAGTAAATAGATTAATCCTAGGAGAAATAACATCAGGCTTACCTTTTTTAATTTAAGCATTACTCAATTTGAACAGAATAGGTCTGTACTTCAAGAGGGAAACGTTTAATGGTAATCTGGTTCTTTAAATCTGATTTAGGCCTGTAGCTCTCTTTAAAATTGGTCAGGGTGTTTATATGGTATCCACTTATTGTATTTTACGAACCTTTCGAAGGTTTGGAACCTTCGAAAGGTTTCGTAAAGTTCGGTTTTATTTAACAAAACAACCGTTTATAAACGTTTATATCCGTTTCAATTTAACTCGGTTTAATACCGTTTAATTAATGGAAAAATACTGTGGGTTTTTAGAATAAACGTATTATACATGTTGTAGAGACCCACGGCCGTGCGTTTCTACGACTACAACTACAACATGCAATATGTGAATCAAGGTTTTATCTTATTGATCATAAATACAATTATCAACGCATAGGCCAGTCTGAAAAACAAAACTACCACAAGGCTCGGTCCTATGAGCATAACCACCAAGGTGTCTTCTATTAAGCTGTGACAGATACTTATCAGACTGATGGAAAGAAAAATATCTCTTTTACTCAGGGTTTCTTTTTGAGATTCGTGGAGGAGGAGCCCCCCTCCGTAGGCAAGTCCCAGTGTCATGCCAATTAAAGTCATGTAGGAAGCGTGTTCGCTGATACCTAATTTCGAGAGAACTGGGGCAAGTAATTTTTCCAGAAAATGGATGGTGCCCGTTTTTTTCATTATCAGGATGAGTGTTACCAGGGCGAACAATATCAAGTACAACAAGACCAATCCGTATAGTTGATCCACTGCCCACCCTGCCAGACTTTGATTTTCCTGTGACTGCGGGATAAAGTCCAGACTTACTGTTTGTTGTAGTAATCCCAAATGGGTGCAAGTAAAATTAATCAGAACGCCAAAAACGATGGCCCCAACAATTCTGAACAATAAAGTAAACCCCCAATGTAGCCCCACTTTTTTGGCAATTGCCCCTTCTACAATGAGTGCATGACCAATGAGCATGAGACCCGCCAAAATAGTAGTTTGCATTACAGTGAAAGAAGAGTAGTCCACATGGGTAAAGAGCACAACAATGGCAGCAAAGATATTAGCCATTAAACAAGTAGCCCAAACAAGACCGGCTTCACCGGGTAGCCCCATAATACCCATAACGGGGTCGAGAGCCTTGGCCAGCCAATCAATTGCTCCAATCATTTCCAGTACTTTGATAATCAGAATGGCAGGAACCATTACCTTGAGTAACGATACATACGTTTTGAAGGTGGAGGTAAAAAGAGTTTTCAGCGGTCGATATTTTAATTCGGGCAAAGATACTTATTCTGAAAAAATAAAATGTGTCAATATTATTGCGATTTTTCCAGATCTTATTGGATGATGTTTTAATCGTTTAAATTTCATAAATATTAAAAAAAACATAAAAAAAATAAATAAAGTATAAATAATAATTATATTACGAATCAAATCATTATACACATAAATAAGTTTAGGTATAACTAAATATTTTGACTAGATTTTCATTAACTTTATCAGAAATTATTTCAAATACGACAATTCCAGTTTGGGAATTAAATATTAATAATAAGAGTCTTTTTAACGAATTTGCTGAAAAAGTAAGTAAAAATGATTTAATGTTTAGTAAACTGGCCGGCGCCGTTAAAATCATTGAGCATAGTTGTAATATGATCCGGCTCCCGAAGACAAAGTTTAGGGTAATATCAGGGAGTTTAAATTTATATGAAGTAAAGAAAGGAGCCTTAAGGGTTTATTTATTTCATGAAGAGAAAAAGGGTAGAGTTATTATAACGGGAGGAATGAAAGGTACTCAAAAGGAAGATATTGAAAGAATGAAAAATATTATTAACGATTACTACGGTGAAAGAAGATATTAAAAATAAAATCAAAAATCAGCCCTCATATTGGGTGGAACATATAAATGGACTTCTTTATAATGCTTTAGTGGTGTTCATGGAAAAGTACAAAATGAAACAAAAGGATCTGGCTGTTCATTTAGGGATTTCTCCAGGACGAGTATCTCAGATACTGAACGGTGGGAACATAAACTTCAGTATTGAAAAGTTTGTTGAAATTTCTCTGAAATTAGATTGTTATCCTGATTTCAGATTAGTTGCTAAACCTAGGGAGTCTGGGGTTCATATGTCTGAAATGAGACGATCCTCTATGGGAAATCATGAAGTTAAATAAGGAATACTCTACACATCATTTATTTACACCTTATAAAATACTCCTTCTTTATATCCTGATATTTTCACTATTTTCAGATTCTGTTTAAGCAACCTTTAAAACTATGCGTCTTACAATCAATTTGTCTTTCTTATTATTACTCTTTTCCATTAATGCTAGTCTGGCACAACAAATACCACTTGCAGAACACCCCCGGCCCGATTTTCAACGTCCGGAATGGCAAAACCTCAACGGGCAGTGGTCGTTTATGTTCGATCCCGAAAATAAAGGAATGGATTCTGAATGGCAGAAAGGCTCTATGGCATTCGATAAAACAGTTACTGTACCTTTTCCCTGGGGTTCTCAACTTTCCGGTGTGAAAGACGAAGCGGATATCGCCTGGTACCAGCGTGAAATAAAAATTAACGAGGCCTGGAAAGGCAAAAAGATATTCCTGACCATTGGTGCCTCCGACTGGGAGACGTCCGTTTGGTTAGACGGACAACTACTGGGGACCCACCAGGGGGGATATGTTCCTTTTTCCTTCGAACTCACTCCTTTCGTAAAATTTGGGAGTACTCAAAAATTAGTAGTTCGTGCCGATGATACCCGTCGTGATTTTACCCTGTATGGAAAACAGGGCTACGGAAATGCCCGTGGTATCTGGCAGACGGTTTACCTCGAAGCCCGGGGACAGGTGTTTTTAGACGCCATACACTTTACTCCCGATATTGATAACAATAAACTTACCGTAACGGCATACCTTCAGGCGCCAGCCGAAAAAGACCTTTCGCTTTCGCTGAATATCAAAACGGAGGGGGAACCGATTCAATTTCAAACCCAAATTAATAAAGGGAAATACAAAACAGTCTTCGAAATGGATATTCCCAACCCTCATTTGTGGAATCTGGAAGATCCTTATTTATATGATGTAGTAGCAAAATTGGAAGATGATGAGGTGCATACCTACTTCGGGATGCGAAAGATCTCTGTAGTGAACATGCCTGGAACTGATATTCCTTACATTGCGCTAAATAATCAACCTATATATTTACAACTGGCCCTCGATCAATCGTATCATCCGGAGGGTTTTTATACTTTTCCCAGCGATCAGTTTATGAAAGAAGAGATACTTCGGAGCAAGTCAATTGGCCTGAACGGTATCAGAACCCATATAAAAGTGGAAATTCCAAGAAAATTGTATTGGGCCGACAAACTGGGCCTGTTGGTGATGGAGGATTTGCCCAATAGCTGGGGGGAGCCCGACCGTTATATGCAAAAGGAATCAGAGTTTACCTTACGGGAAATGATCAAACGTGATTATAACCACCCTTCTATCTTTTCCTGGGTAACTTTTAATGAAACCTGGGGGCTGTTCACTACAGTGGGTAAAGACGAAAATGACCGTGATATCAGAGAATACCTGCCGGAAACCCAGCAATGGGTGGCTTCTATGTATTATTTGGCCAAGTCACTTGACGGTTCCAGATTGGTGGAAGATAATTCTATTTGCTGCGGAAGGGGCCATACCGAAACCGATATCAATTCCTGGCACAGCTATCTGCCCGGTTATGAATGGGATAATTATTTAAAGGTGATGACAGAAAATACTTTCGAAGGAAGTACTAATGACTTTGAAGAGGGATTTAAACAAGGGAAACAACCGAATATTAACTCTGAATGTGGTAATGTTTGGGGGTATAGCGGAAGTACAGGAGATGTGGACTGGAGCTGGGATTATCACCGGATGATGAACAGCTTCCGACGTTATCCGCAAGTGGCAGGTTGGTTATATACAGAACACCATGATGTAATCAATGAGTGGAATGGATATTGGAGGTTTGATCGTTCCGAAAAGGATACAGGAATTGGTGATATGGTGGAGGGGATGACGTTGAAGGATTTTCATTCTGCGGTGTATCTTTCAATGGAAAACGAAATATGCAAAACGGCACAAGCCGGAGAAACGGTTTCAATTCCACTGTTTTTATCGGTTATGACCGGAAAGCATTTCGGAAATGAAGTTGCTGTTCAATATGATCTGACTTTTACAAATACTCTTGGTAAATCGGCAAAAATTCTGTCTGAAAAAAGGCAGGAGGTTTATCAACCCTGGATGCAAAAAGAGCTGGCTCCCTTGTCACTTACCATGCCCGATTACAATGGAATAGCCACTTTAGCCGTAAGGGTAACAGATGAAAAAGGCAATACATTGCATCGTAATTTCATGAATTTTGAAGTGGTTTCGGGGAAAGCATTGCCGGCAACTTCGATTTTCAGCACTTCGGCCGATAGTTATACCGGGGCTGAATGGAGCAAAAGAGTATGGAATGTGATGGATGGAAAGAAAGTAAATGGCGCAGGGAAAGGATTTTTTGAATATGAAATTGAAGTTCCCAAAGATTTTAATCCTAAAAAGAGCAAAAAGGCCTATTTCCTGATTGAAGTGTCGGCCAAGGAACTTTTTGCCAAGGATATAGAAAAAGAGCAGACAGGAAATCTGGATTTTATGAAAGGAGCCCGGGCATTACCGAGTAGTAATCCCAATAGTTACCCCATGACCGATGAATTACAGTTTCCGTCTACTATTACTATTAGCATAAACGGACAAAAAATGACCACCACGACTTTGGCTGATGATCCTGCCGATCATCGGGGAGTGTTGTCGTGGCATCACCAGTTACAGGACAGTAAATTGCGCGAAGCCGGGTCGTATGGTTATTTGGTAAAGGTGCCTGTGAGTAAAACATTGTTGAAGAATATTGCTGAAGAAGGCAAACTGAAGGTGCGATTGGAAACCACCGGAGAGGGCGGTATTGCTATTTATGGAAAAGAATTTGGAAGATATGCTATTGATCCGGGATTGGTAGTGGAGATGAAGTAGGGGAATAACCAACATTTAGTTACGGTCATTATTTTCCCATTCGTTTTAAAAGTTTTAGATGTGAAATTACGCCACCCCAATAGGTGGTTTGATTTGGTTTAATGTTGTTTCTTAATAAAATATCGTATAAAATTCTATTGAGTTCAGGATAATGTATATGATGATAATGTGGAAATAAATGATGAGCTATGTGATTGTTGAATCCGCCAAGAATAAAATTTGCCGTATTGCTAAATGGGTGCATGTCGTTTGAACTTTTGATCTGGTTCATTATCCAGGAGGTATTTATATAGCCTTTCTCATCTGTTGTTGGATATTCTGTTTCTTCAACGTGATGTGTCATAAAGAAAGTGAATAATAAAAACAATGATTGTGTTAAATGCATCAATAAGAAACCTATCAAAACGATAGACCAAGTTTGATTTGAGAAAAGTATAGGGAATACGAGAATAAAGGTAAGATAGAATATTTTTTGCGCCCAAAATGAAAGGTGATATGGCAAGTCTTTCTTTTCAGTGTATTTGTCTTTGGAAAACAGAATTACAAAGTCTTTAATAAATACCCAAAAAAGTGAATAAGTGGTGTAGGCAAAGGGAGCATATATATGTTGATATTTATGATACCAAAAATGTTTACTGCTAGGTGTTACTCTAATCAGTTTAGTGATTTTTAAATCCGAATCATAATCTTCGACATTGGGTGCATAATGATGAGAATTAATGTGTCTTTTTTTCCAGGCTTCTGCATGAGCACCAATTAATGCGTATATGAAAATAAAACAAAGATTGTTTAATTTTTTGCTTTTGAATATTGTGTTATGAGAAAAGTCATGGGAGAAATTAAAAGCAATTAGTAACGATACAAATCCATATAAAGAAAATGTGAGAACAAAATAAATGGGGCTGTTTATAATATATAAAAGGGAATAACAGAACACGAAAAATGAAAAATAGAAAATGAATTTAGTCCATATTTTCAATAAAAAACTTCGATTGTCGATAACAAGGTTTTCATCCACTTGTCGGTAAATGGATTTAAGTAACTCGCTGTCCCTGGCAATATAAATATGTTTATCTCTCAAAAGGAATAGGTTTAAATATTTGATGTGTTCCCATTCCTTTCAGAAATCTAAAATGTGAAGCCAATGATTTTCGGTAAGGCATTTCCATATAGGTCAGGCCGTGTTTTTTGGCTAATTCACGAAATATTGGAAGGATTTCTAAATAATGAACATGACAAACATTGGGCAATAAATGATGCAAAGCATGTGCATTGAAACCTCCTAGGGTCCAATTAAAAAATGTGCTGTCTGCGTCATAATCAACAGAGGTACACATTTGAAGTTTTGGCCAACTCATATTCAGTTTGTTGTCCTTGTCGGGAACCGGATGTTCTACATAGTCCGACAAATGGGAAACGCCTAATACACCAACAAATAGTAAGGAAACCATAAAATGATTCAACAGGAATGCCAATAATACGGTTGTCCAACCAAAAGGCAATAAATATATTGGAAGAACAATCATATATCCAATATAAAGAAGTTTATAAACTACCAATTTGAACACTTCATTTTTGGGTATTTCAATCTTTATCGTTCGACTCGAATAGTTAAAAAGCATTAAGGTTTCCCGGAAGAAAAACCAATTAATGGAGTAAAGTAGGTAAAGAAATGATGCGTAAATATATTGATAACGGTGAAACCATTTTAGCTCTTGTTTTTCGGTCATTCGGAATAGTGGATTGTTTAAAACATCAATGTCGCTACCTTCCACATTTGTGTATAAATGATGTGATTCGTTGTGGTTTTTGCCCCAGACGTAAGCGTTATTTCCTTGAAGATTAAAGCTAATTGAAAATAATAGTTTATTCCAAAATTTACTTTTTACAGCAACACCGTGCGCGGCATCGTGGGAGATATTAAATGCTGTTAATAATACAGACAGTCCCATGAGTAAATAGAAAGTATAAAAACCAATTGCAGTAGTGCTTGTAATCATTAATCCATAAAATAAGATGTCAAGACTGAAATAAAGCACGATTTTAAAAATCATAACCTTGTTACCTGTCTTGCGAATTTTTTTCTCTGCAAAATACTTTTCGACTCGTTCATTCAGTTCTTTATAGAATTCTGAACCTTCGTCTTTCGTGAATTTTAATTTATTCATTTTATTGATTTTTACCCCCGTATTTTTTGTTCCATTTCCTCCTCCGTTGCTGTTTCAGTCAACATCATTTTGGCGAATCTTAATGAAAAATAGAAAAGTGGTTATTTTAACTATCTTCATAGTGGATAATTTTAACTATTTTTAACGGTATATTATATTCATTTTTTAACAAATGGGGTTCCCAAATTGAATATAAACACCAAGTGTATTTTGAAGCTAATCAATTAATTACAGCTGTCCAAAATATTTTTTTGAGGGTTATTACTTTTCGATTTTCCCCCTTTATTGTTATTTTAGAATATAATTTGGAAGAGATTGTGTTGAAAGGAGAGATCAGAAAGAA
>JAOUKG010000865.1 GCA_029882725.1 Cyclobacteriaceae bacterium | reverse complement strand
GGGGGCGTTTGGAAAACCGAAGATGCCGGACAAAGGTGGGTCAATATTTCAGATAAATATTTTAAAACCAGTTCAGTAGGGGCAATAGCAGTTTCAGAGTCTGATCCCAATGTAGTTTATGTGGGAATGGGAGAACATGCACCCAGGGGTGTTATGACCACCTATGGCGACGGTGTTTATAAATCGACCGACGCAGGAAAAACCTGGAATAAAATGGGCTTGGACGCTACTCAACATATTTCCCGAATAGTAATTCACCCTAAAAACCCGGATATTCTGTATGTGGCTGCTCAAGGTGCATTGAACGGACCAACTACCGATAGAGGAGTTTATAAATCTGTTGATGGTGGTGTAACCTGGAAAAAGTTATTGTATGTAAATAACTTAACGGGAGCCGTTGAACTTTCCATGGATATAAGCAACCCCCAAGTGTTGTATGCAGCGATGTGGGAGCACCAAAGAAAACCCTGGAAAGTAATCAGTGGAGGGGCAGGCAGTGGTTTGTATAAAACGGTAGATGGTGGCGTAACATGGAATAAAATTCACAAAGGTTTGCCCAAAGAAATGGGGAAGATGGCTATATCGGTATCCAGAGCCAACCCTGAAACTGTTTATGCACTTATAGAAAGTGACACGGAAAGGGAAATGGGGGGACTTTTTGTTTCCAAAAATGGAGGAAGTAGCTGGGATAAAGTAAGTAGTGACCATAGACTGGTGCAAAGGGCATGGTATTACATTGAAGTTTTTACCGACCCACAGGATGAAAACACTGTGTATGTATTGAGTGCACCAGCCTTGCGCTCTATAGATGGAGGTAAATCCTGGGAAAGACTTTCCGGGACTCATGGAGATTTTCATGATTTATGGATCAATCCCAAGAATTCCAAAAACATGGTTATAGCCAACGATGGAGGGGCAGCCATAAGTTTTAACTATGGTGCAACCTGGTCCACTCAATCGAATATGCCCACCGCTCAATTTTACAGGGTGAATGTCGACAATGCTTTTCCCTACAATTTATATGGTGGACAACAAGACAATTCATCGGTAAAAATTGCGAGTAGAGCCTTTGGAAGTGGTAGTATTTCCGAACGCAACTGGACGTCGTCGGCAGGGGGCGAAAGCGCATTTTTGGCATTTGATCCTGATGATCCCAGGTACGTGATGGGAGGAAGTTATTTGGGTACAATTGAAGTTCTTGATAATAAAGCACAAGCCACCACCAATGTAATGGCGGCTCCTATTCAATATTTAGGGCGCGAAACCCGCGATATGAAATACAGGTATAATTGGAATGCACCCATTATTTGGTCTCAACATGAACCCAATACTTTTTATCATGGGGCTCAATATTTGTTGCGTACACGCGATATGGGGGTAACATGGGAAGAAGTTTCCCCGGATTTGACCCGAAATGAAGATGAAAAACAAGGTAAAGGTGGAGGTCCCTACACCAATGAAGCCGTTGGGGCCGAAAATTATGGAACGTTAAGTTATGTAATTGAATCTCCACATGAAAAAGGAGTAATCTGGACAGGTAGCGACGATGGTCTGGTGCATATCACTAAAGATGGAGGAAAAAACTGGACAAATGTAACACCAAAAGGCCTGAAGGAGTGTTTGATCAATGCCATTGATGTTTCTCCTCACGATCCGGCAACGGCTTATATTGCTACCACTCGATATAAATTTAACGATCACACTCCTGCAATCTATAAAACCACAAATTACGGAAAGACTTGGGTAAATATCAGTACAGGGATCCCTTATGGTGCATATACAAGAGTAGTCAGAGAAGATGAGGTACGTAAAGATTTGTTATTTGCAGGAACAGAAACGGGTATTTATATATCGTATAATGGGGGAACAACCTGGCAATCGTTCAAATTAAATATGCCCGTTGTTCCTATCACAGATTTGATGGTAAAACACGGCGATTTGATTGTGGCTACCATGGGTCGTTCCTTTTGGATTTTAGATGATATGGATTTAATACGTCAGTATAAAACCGGCAGTAATTCCCTTATGGTTTACAAACCCGAAGATGCTTATTTGGGTAACTGGTACAGTGAATTAAG